>NZ_JBEPKL010000009.1:0-132957 GCF_040544655.1 Sphingomonas sp. 1185 | reverse complement strand
GGCGGCGCCGGCGTCACCGCCAGCCAGCAACTGATCCAGAAGCTCATTCGGTATCGCAGGCTCTTTGCGTCGGGACATATCGGGCTCCTTCTTTCCCGTTATGCCCGCCCGCACACGAAATTCCTGACACTCCCCCTGCTACCACCTCGCCTTCCAGCGGATCGGCGCTCCCGAACCCCACCAGCAGACCAAGGCGCAGACGCATCTGATCGAAGCGTCCAACGCCTCGT
Organism: Sphingomonas sp. 1185; assembly: GCF_040544655.1. Lineage (NCBI taxonomy): Bacteria > Pseudomonadati > Pseudomonadota > Alphaproteobacteria > Sphingomonadales > Sphingomonadaceae > Sphingomonas > Sphingomonas sp. 1185. Next base: position 132,727 of record NZ_JBEPKL010000009.1, on the reverse strand, counting down.
TCCGCGACATGCTGGCCCGCTTCAACCGCCGAACCAAGCGCGCCTCCAAGACCCAAAACATGCTCGAGATCACCCTCGACATATTCCTCGCCAGAAAACGCCTGCAGAGTCCGGGGTGAACACTCCCCCTGTCCAGGGGAGAGGGAAGAGGAAGCCATCCTGAATGTCGATCCGGCCTAAGTCTGTGGCAGGCGGTGTCGCTTGGCCTTCGACTTCGCTCAGGCTGAACGGAGGTCCGGGAGGGTCAGCCCCGGAACAGATTCCCCAACACCCCGCGCACCACCGCGCCCATGATCCCCCCGCTGTTCGACCGCCGCCGCGAACCGCCGCCGAACACCTGCTTGCCGATCTCGTTGGCGACCTGTCGCCCGATCGAGGAACTGGCCGAGCGTGCCGCGCTGGTCGCGATCTTGGCCCAAGGGGAGTTGGCGGCCTCGCGCTGTTCGGCGATGCGCGCGCGTTCGGCCTCCTTCGCGGCCTTCGCTTCGGCCTTGGCCGCCTGTGCCGCCTGTTTGTCGGCTTCGGTCGCGGCCCGTGCTTCCGCAGCGGCGGCGGCGGCTTCCTGCGTCTTGGCGGCGAGCAGTTCCTCGGCCGATTCGCGGTCGACCGCCTGATCGTACTTTGCGCCGACCGCGTCGGTTTCGACCAGGACCTTGCGCTCCTCGGGCGTGGCGGGGCCGACCCGGCTGCGCGGCGGGGCGATCATCGTGCGTTCGACCGGCGAGGGCGAGCCATCGGGTTGGAGCAGCGACACCAGCGCCTCGCCGACCTTCAGCTCGGTGATGGCGGTGGCGACATCGACGCCGGGATTGGCGCGGAACGTCTCGGCGGCCGAGCGCACCGCCGCCTGGTCGCGCGGGGTGAAGGCGCGCAGCGCGTGCTGGACTCGGTTGCCCAGCTGCCCGGCGATCTTGTCGGGCACGTCGATCGGGTTCTGGGTGATGAAATAGACGCCGACACCCTTCGACCGGATCAGCCGCACGACCCGCTCGATCGTGTCGACCAAGGCGGGCGCGGCCCCGTCGAACAGCAGATGCGCCTCGTCGAAGAATAAGACGAGCCTGGGCTTGTCGGGGTCGCCGATCTCGGGAAGCTGCTCGAACAGCTCGGACAGCAGCCACAGGAGGAAGGTGGCATAGAGTTTGGGACTTGCCATCAACTGGTCGGCGGCCAGGATGTTGACGACGCCGTGCCCCGCATCGTCGGTGCGGATCAGGTCGGCGAGTTCGAGCGCTGGCTCGCCGAAGAAATGCTCGCCCCCCTGCGTGCGCAACTGGAGCAAGGCGCGCTGGATCGCACCGACCGATTGTTTGGAGACATTGCCATAGCTGGTGGTCAGTTCGTCGGCCCGCGCGGCGCATTCGGCCAGCATCGCCTGGAGATCGTCGAGGTCGAGGAGCAGCAGCCCCTCCTTGTCCGCGACATGGAAGGCGATGGTCAGCACCCCTTCCTGCGTCTCGTTCAGCCCCATCATCCGCGCGAGCAGCAGCGGCCCCATCTCCGACACGGTGGCGCGGACCGGATGCCCCTGGGTCCCAAACAGGTCCCAGAACTGCACGGGCGCGGCCTCATAGGACCAGTCGGTCATCCCCAGCTCGGCGGCGCGCGCGGCGAAGGCGGCATGGGTCTTGCCCAGCGCCGATCCCGCCAGCCCCAGCCCCGACAGGTCGCCCTTCACATCGGCGACGAAGCTGGGCACCCCGGCGCGCGAGAAGCCCTCGACCATGGTCTGCAACGTCACCGTCTTGCCGGTACCGGTCGCGCCCGCGATCAGGCCGTGCCGGTTGGCGCGCTTGAGGTCGATCGCCTGCGACTTGCCGCCGCCCATGCCGATGAAGATGCCGTCCATGGCCGCATATTATCGCGGCGTTCGGTGACGGGAATAGCAAAAGGGCCGCCGCATCGGGGAGATGCGACGGCCCTTTTCGGACGGGCGGGACCGTTACTTGATGCGCAGCGGCATCAGGCGGTCGGCGATCCGGCCGCGGGTGATCTGCGCCAGCACCTGCGGACGACCGGCGGCCTTGGCGGCGGCGACGACGCGCTGGACGTCGGCGGCGCTGCGGACCGGGGTGCCGTTGATCGCCGTGATGACGTCGCCGCGCTTCAGCTTGGAGGCGGCATCGCTCGACGGATCGACCGCCGCGATCACCACGCCCTGGGTCGACGGCTCGACATTGATCGCGCGGGCGATCGCCGGGGTCAGCGTCTGCACCGACAGGCCCAGGCCGCCACCGGCCGCCGGAGCGACCTGCGCATCGTCGTCGCTGTCGGGGAAGGCGTCGGAGCCGTCACCCAGCGACGCGGCCAGTTCCTCGTTGGACGGACGCGTCGCGGCGGTCGCGGTCAGCGAGACCGGCTTGCCGCCGCGCAGCACCTCGAGGTTGACGCGGCCGCCAGGCGGGACATTGGCGATCAGATAGGACAGCGTCTGTTCGGGCGTGACCGACTGGCCGTTGACCTTGGTCACCACGTCGAACGCCTTCAGCCCGGCCTTGGCGGCGGGGCCGTTGGGCTCGACCTTGGCGATGACCTCGCCCTGGTTCTTGGGGATGCCCAGCGACGCGGCGACATCGTCGGTGACCGGGCCGCCGATCTGCACGCCCAGATAGCCGCGCTCGATCTTCTGGCCCTTCATCAGCTTGTCGATGATCGGCTTGGCGTCTTCGGCCGGAATGGCGAAGCCGATGCCGATATTGCCGCCCGACTGCGAATAGATCTGGCTGTTGATGCCGATCACATTGCCGTTCATGTCGAACATCGGGCCGCCCGAATTGCCCTGGTTGATCGCGGCGTCGGTCTGGATGAAGCGGTCGTTCGCGCCGCCCTGGCCGGTGACGCGGTGGACGGCCGAGACGATGCCGGCGGTCACGGTGCTCGACAGGCCGAAGGGCTGGCCGATCGCCAGCACCCAGTCACCCGGCCGCGCGCGCGACGAATCGCCGAAGCGGACGAAGGGCAGGTTCTGGCCGTCGATCTTCAGGACCGCCAGGTCCGAGGTCTCGTCGCGGCCGACGACCTTGGCGGTATATTCCTTGCGGTCGTTCAGCGTGACGGTGATCGAATCGACCGAGGCGCCCTGCGCGCCCGGTGCGATGACGTGGTTGTTGGTGACGATATATCCGTCGGGCGAGATCAGGAAGCCCGAGCCCAGCGAGGCGCCTTCGCGCTTCTGCGGCTGCGGCCCGGTCTGGCCGCCGAACTGGCCGAACATGCCCTCGAACGGCGTGCCCGCGAACGGGTTCGGCTGCTGCTTGACGGTGATCGACTGCTTGGTGGAGATGTTGACGACGGCGGGCTGGAGCTTGGCGACCATGTCGGCAAAGCTCATCGGCGCGCCGGCGCGGGGGGCGACCGCCTGGATCGCGCCCGGTTCGTTCTGCGCGACCTGGGCGGTGCCGGGCTGGAGGGCCAGGGTCGCGGTCGCGCCACCGAGGAGGAGCGCACTGGTAATGGCGTAGGCGTAGCGCACTGGGCTAGGGTCCTCTCAAAGAAAATTCAGTTTGACCGTGTCCTATTTGTCACGGTCTGGCTGAACGACGCTTGAATATGAACGAGCGGAAAGGTGGTGAAACCACCTATCGGCCCGGCGCGGTGAATTCCTTCAAATAGCTGTTCTGCGGCGACAGAATGATCTGGGTGCTCCCATGTTCCTGGGTCGAGCCGTCCGCGCCGAAGGTGTGGCGATAGGACTGCATGGCCCGGTAGAAGTCATAGAAATCCGCATCCTTGCCAAAGGCCTGGGCATAGATTTGCGCGGCCTGGGCATCGGCGTCGGCGCGGACGATCTGGGCCTGCTTCTGGCCTTGCGCGGCGATGGTGATCGCCTCCTGCTGACGCGCGGTCTGCATCCGGGCGAGCGCGCTTTGCAGCGGGGTGCCCGGCGGCAGCTCGGCTTCCTTGATCCGCACGTCGACGATCTGCACGCCATACTGGCGCGCGATCCGGTCGAGCCGGACCTGGATCGCATCCATCACCTGCCCGCGCTCGGGGCTGAGCAGTTCGGACGACCGCCGCTTGCCCAGTTCGTTGCGCAGCGCCGATCCGAAGATCGGGCGAAGCTGGTTGATGACGCCGTCGACGCTGCCCGCCGTCGCCAGCATCCGGCGCGGGTCGATCACGCGGAAACGGGCAAAGGCATCGACGTTCATGCGCAGCTGGTCGGTCGACAGCACCTGGGTCTTTTCCAGGTCGAGGTCGAGCACCCGCTTGTCGACCCAGACGATGCGGTCGATGAAGGGAATGCGCGCGATCAGCCCGGCGCCGCTATCACCCAGTTCCTCGTTCGGGCGATAGCCGTTGACGATCCGGCGCGGCTGCTCGAACCGATAGATCACCGCCTGCTTGGTCTCGGGCACGATGGCGAAGGTCGCCGCCGCCACGATCACCGCGACCAGCAGGGCGACGCCCAGCACGATCGGATTGCGCATCGACAGACCTTTCACTGGCCGCCTCCCTGCGTCGCGACGGGCGCGGCGGGTTCGGGCGCCACCATCTCGGGCGCGGGGCGCGCCTTTTGCAGCGGCAGATAGGGCACGACGCCCGGCGCCTCGACGATGGTCTTGTCCGACTTGGCCAGCACGGCCTCCATGGTCTCGTAATACATGCGGCGACGGGTCACTTCGGGGGCCAGGCGATATTGTTCGTACACCTTGTCGAACTGCGCCGCCTCACCCTGGGCGCGGGCGATCACCTGCTGCGCATAGGATTTGGCCTGGTTCACATCGGCCACCGCGCGCTGCTGCGCCGCCGTCACCTTGTTGAAGTCGTCGACGATCTGCTGCGGCGGGGCGGCCTGCTTGATCGCCACGCCCTGGATACGCACGCCCGAGCGATATTCGTTCAGGATCGACTGGGTCAGCTCCTGCACCCGCTGTTCGATGCCGGTGCGGCCCGAACCCAGCGCCTGGTCCAGCGTCGTCTCGGCGATCACCGCGCGCATCGCGCTCTCGGCGGCGGCGCGGACCGTCTCCTGCGGCTGGGCGAGGCGGAAGGCGAAGTCGCGCGGATTGGCGATGTCCCAACGGACCGAATAGGTCAGGTCGATGATGTTTTGGTCGCCGGTCAGGACCAGATTCTCGCCCGAGCCCTCGGGGAAATTCTCGGTCCGGATCTTCTGCACGTCCAGGACGCGGACGGCGGCGATAGGGGCGGGGGCGGTCAGCTGGATGCCGGGTTCGAGCACGCCGGTATAGCGACCGAAATAGGTGACGACGCCGCGCTGCTGCGGGCCGATCGGATGAATCGAGGTGTAGAGCAGCCAGATGCCGACCAGGATCGCGGCCCCGATCGCCCAGAGGGTGCGTCCGCCGGGTGCGCCGGGCAGGCCGCCAAAGCCGCCGCCCGATCCGCCGGGGCCTTCGCCCGGTCCGCCGCCGCCCGATCCGCGCGCCTTGCGGATGAACTCGTCCAGCGCGGTCGGCTTGGCAGGGGCCTTGCGACCGCCCGGCGGGACGGCCCAGGGATTGCGGGGCCCGCCATCGGAGTCCTCACCGGACCCGCCCCATGGGCCCTTCGGCGTCTCGGCGGCAAGAATGGGGGGGCGTCGGAAGCGACCCGTCAGCTTTCTCATAGTCATCGTTATAGGAACGGTTCGCCGACAAAAACAGTGCCAAGCCGCGTAACCCATCCTATCTGCCCCCCATGAGCATGATCGAGACGGTGAAGGCGGCGGTGGCCGCGGTGGCGGGCAAGCGCGCGAGCGTGCGGATGGAGGGCGCGCGCGCGGGCGTCGTGCTCGACGCGACGGGGCTGGACGGCGCGGGCCGACAGGCGCTGGAGGACGGGGTCAAGGCGGCCGCGATCCAGTCGGGGGCGGAGGATGTCCGCGTCGTCCTGACCGCCGAGAAACGCGAGCGCCGGATCGTCGCGGTCGCCAGCGGCAAGGGCGGGGTGGGCAAGTCCACCCTGTCGGCCAATCTCGCCATCGCGCTGGCGCGGGGCGGGCGCAAGGTCGGGCTGGTCGATGCGGACATCTATGGCCCGTCGCAGCCCCGGCTGATGGCGGCCGAGGGGGTGAAGCCCGTCGCGCAGGACGGCAAGCTGCAACCCGTGCCGACCCCTTATGGCGTTCCCCTGCTGTCGATGGGCCAGCTGGTCGAGCCGGACAAGGCGATCGCCTGGCGCGGGCCGATGGCGGCGGGGGCGCTCAGCCAGCTGGTCGATGGCGACTGGGGGGCGACCGAGCTGCTGGTGCTCGACCTGCCGCCGGGGACGGGCGATGTCCAGCTGACCATGGTGCAGAAGCACCGCCCGGCGGGCGCGGTCATCGTATCGACGCCGCAGGACCTAGCGCTGATCGATGCGCGCCGCGCGATCGACCTGTTCACCAAGGCCGGGGTGCCGATCATCGGGCTGGTCGAGAATATGGCGGGCTATTGCTGTCCGCATTGCGGCGGCATCTCGGACCCGTTCGGTTCGGGCGGGGCGGAAGCGGCGGCGGCGGAGCTGGGCATTCCCTTCCTGGGCCGGGTGCCGCTGACCATCGCGATTCGCACCGCCTCCGACGCGGGCCAGCCGCCCGCGGCGGGGGAGGGGGACACGGTCTTCGCCCCGCTGGCCGAACGGGTGGCGCAGTGGCTGGACGCGAGCCCGGCGGCGGCATGAAACCGGCGCGGCGGCAGGGCGTTAGAGCCGGATAAGCCGCCCGCATCCCCTTGATCCCGCAAGCCGGACGGGCGGTTCGACAAAAGGGACCGTCCATGCCGCTGACCGCCGACGAGGATATCCGCGCCCTGCTGAGCGAGGCGCGCACCATCGCGCTGGTCGGCGCCTCGGACCGCCCCGACCGGCCCTCCTATGGGGTGATGAAGCGGTTGCAGGATCATGGCTATCGCGTGATCCCGGTCAATCCGCAGATCACCGGCGAACATGTGCATGGCGAGTTCGTGTTCCGCGAGCTGGGCCAGCTGGGCGATCCCATCGACATCGTCGACATCTTCCGCCGCTCGGACGCGGTCGGCGCCATCGTGGATGAGGCGATCGCGGTCGGGGCCAAGGCGATCTGGATGCAGCTGGGCGTCGTCAATGACGAAGCGGCGGCACGCGCCGAGGCGGCCGGGCTGAAGGTGGTCATGAACCGCTGTCCGGCGATCGAGATACCCCGGCTGGGCATCGCGCCGGTGACCGGGGGTTGAGGTCGGGGGCGAAGAACAGGGAGATGCGACGATGATGATGCCGTTCCTGATCCTGCTGGCCGCGCCGCAAGCACCGGAGCGCCAGCTGGTGACACTTCCCCGGCTGACGACGGGATGTGTGCCGGGTCGCTGTCCGATGACGGCACGCCCCTCGCCCTATCGGCTGGGCCCCGACAGGACGAGCGCGATCGATTCCAAGTCCCGCGCCTTTGCCAATGACGGCACCTATTGTGCTGTTGTCGGGGACAAATATTGCACCAGCAAGCCGCGAACCCTGTTCCGGATGCCGATCGACCAGTAATCGATCGGCATTGGTGCAAAGGAATACTGGCGCGATGCCCGCGAAACAGGCATGATCCCGGCCGTGGCGGTCATCCGACCGCGCGCATGCACGATGCCGGGAGAGCGTCATGGTTGCGACGATTTGGGCGATAGGGATGATGATGGCACCCATTCAGGGGGAGATGCCGCCGCCCCAGCCATCGGTCGACGCGATCATGGCCAGGACCCGGCGACTGACCAGCGTCGAGAGCCGCTGCATCTATGATCCCAACGCGACCGATGTGACCGTGTGCGGTCGTCGCAATGCCGATCGCTTCCGCTTTCCCTATCAATCCGCACCCGATCCCGGCGACCCCAGGCACGAGGGGGTGATGGCCGAGCGCACCCGGATGCTGGCGCGCAGTACGCCGTTGAAGGATCTGTCCCCCTTTCAGGTCGGCGGCGGCCTTGCCGGCGTCACGGTCGGAACAGGTGGGCGAAGCGGCGCGCTGACGCTGCGGAAGCCCGCGCCATGATGCTGGTGCCGCTGATCGTCGCGCTCCAGGCGACTCCGGCGGCGGCCGGGCCGCCGCTGGGCACCCAGCGTTTCTCGATCCTGGCTCCCGATCCCTGCCCGCCCTCGGCCGGGACGAAGGACGAGTTGATCGTGTGCGGACGGCGCCTGGGCGACAATCGCCTGCCCCCTGATCCGGATGCGCCGCCCGCCAAGCCGCTAATGTCCAATCCCGACCTGACCGGCATCGGGGCGTTGCGGGCCGCGGGCACGCCCTGCGCCGCGCAGCTTGCGGGGTGCGGGGGGAAAGTGGACGTCGTGACGCCCGTGCTGATGCTGGCGAACGAGGCGCGGATCGGGGTCAGCAAGATCGTCGACAAGGCGCGCGACAAGCGCAACCGCGTGCCGATCGCGCTCGACGGTCCGGGACCGCGAGGGCATTTGGAGCCATAGGCCGGATCGCCCCCCAATCCTCCCTTTCCAGGGGAGGAATGGACGGAATGTCGATCGGATCGAGACGCCCGCGCCGATGAAGCGGGCGCGCGCGCCTCAGCCGCGCGCCTGTCGCCGCGACCGGGCCGAGGGCGGCGGGGCGAACCAGTCGGCCAGTGTCAGCCCGGTCTGCGCCATCGCGCGCAGCACCACCTGTCCCGCCGCGCGCGCATCGCTCAGCGCGTCATGGTGGCGGTGTTCCAGTTCGAGGAAGGCGGCCAGCGTGCTCAGCTTGTGATTGGGCAGTTCGGGCCAGGCCCGCCGGGCGATGGTCACGCTGTCCAGCCAGCGCGCGGCGATCGGGGGCAGCGCGTCGCGTTCGCAGGCGCGGCCCAGCGCCCCCTTGTCGAACCCCGAATGCGCCACCGTCACCCGCCCGCCCAGATGCCCGGCCAGTTCGGGATGGAGCGCGGCGAAATTGGGCTTGCCCAGGACATGATCGGCGGTGATGCCATGGATGCCGATATTGAAGGGGCTGAACTCGTCGCACGGATCGACCAGCGTCTCATAGGCGAGCACCTCGATCCCGTCCGTATAGCCGACGATACCGATCTGGCAGATGCTGCTGGTACGCGAACAGGCGGTTTCGACGTCGATGACCACGAAATCGGGGGAAATCATCCCGCCGCTTTAGCGCGATCTGGCGTTTCGAGCAATAAAAGGTCGCCTGCCCGCTCGACAGCGACCATTTCTATCCGCTACCCGCCCAGGCTCAACGAACGCTCTGGATACGGGAAAAGATGATGGGCGACGCATTGCGGGTGGCTTTGGCGGGACTCGGTACGGTGGGGGGCGGCGTCATTCGCCTGCTCGACGCGAACCGGGAGCTGATTACCCGGCGCGCCGGTCGCCCGATCGAGATCGTCGCCGTCTCCGCGCGCGACCGGACCAAGGATCGCGGCGTCGACCTGTCGCGGTTCGAATGGGTGGACGACACCGCCGCGCTCGCCGCGCGCGAGGATGCCGATGTGGTGGTCGAGCTGATCGGCGGGTCGGACGGCCCCGCGCTGACGCTGGCGCGCACCGCGCTGGAGGCCGGGCGCGGCTTCGTCACCGCCAACAAGGCGATGCTGGCGCATCACGGGCTGGAGCTGGCGCAGAAGGCGGAGGCGTCGAAGGCCGCGCTGAAGTTCGAGGCGGCGGTGGCGGGCGGCATCCCGGTCATCAAGGGGCTGCGCGAGGGCGCGGCGGCCAATGCCATCGCGCGCGTCTATGGCATCCTGAACGGCACCTGCAATTTCATCCTGTCCAAGATGGAGGCGGAGGGCCGCGACTTTGCCGAGGTGCTCGCCGAGGCGCAGGCGCTGGGCTATGCCGAGGCGGACCCCAGCTTCGACATTGACGGGGTGGATGCCGCGCACAAGCTGTCGATCCTGGCCGCCATCGCCTTCGGCACGCAGCCGGCGTTCGGCGATGTCGCGATCGGCGGGGTGCGCCATGTCCTGGCCGCCGATATCGCGCAGGCGGCGTCGCTGGGCTATCGGGTGCGGCTGGTCGGCGTGGCGGAGGAAGGGGCGAACGGCCTGTTCCAGCGGGTGCATCCGCATCTGGTGCCGCTCGACCATCCGTTGGCGCATGTCACCGGATCGACCAATGCGGTGGTCGCGGAGGGCAATTTCGTCGGCCGCCTGCTGTTCCAGGGCGCGGGCGCGGGCGATGGCCCGACCGCCAGCGCGGTGGTCGCCGACCTGATCGACATCGCGCGCGGCGAATATGGCGCGTCCTTCGCCATGCCCGCGCACGAACTGATCCCGGCGGCCAAGGCCGATAGCGGCGAGCGGCGCGGGCGCGCCTATCTGCGCTTCACCGTGCAGGACAAGGTCGGCGTGCTGGCCGAGATCGCGGCGGCGATGCGCGATGCGGGCGTGTCGATCGAAAGCCTGATCCAGCGCGGCGAAGCGGCCGATGGCGGCGTGATGATCGCCATCGTGACGCATGAAGGGCCGGAGCGCGCGGTCGCCCAGGCGCTGGAGCGGTTGCGCGGCAGCCAGAGCCTCGTGGGGCAGCCGCTGTTGATGCATATTCTGGGGTGATTTTCGGGGGCGTAAGATCTCTGCGAGGCCCCTTGCCCTCCCCCAGCCCCTCCCGCCTGCGGGAGGGGAGCTTTAAGGTGACGCCTCCCGCCTGCGGGAGGGGAGTTTTAAGGTAACGCCTCCCGCCTGCGGGAGGGGAGTTTATGGAATTCCGCGTTTCGTCCTTGCCGCTCCCCTCCCGCAGGCGGGAGGGGCTGGGGGAGGGCGGTGTCTCACCGAGCCCTTCCCTTACTTCTTGATCAACCCGATCTCGACCAGCCGCTCGTACAGATAGTCATGCGCGGTGATCGGCGTCGGATAGCGGTTCGGATTGTCCGCCGTCACCGTGCCTGGCAGCGTCTCGATCAGGAAATCGGGCGCGGGGTGCAGGAAGAAGGGCATGGAGTAACGCGAGAAACCGCGCCGCTCGACCGGCGGGTTGACCACCCGGTGCGTGGTCGAGGGCAGGACATGGTTGGTCAGCCGCTGGAGCATGTCGCCGACATTGACCACCATCGCCCCCTCGGGCGGACGGATCGCCAGCCATTCGCCCGAATCGCGGTCGAGCAGTTCCAGCCCCGCCTCTTCCGCGCCCAGCAATAGGGTGATCAGGTTGATATCCTCATGCGCGCCCGCCCGCACGCCCTCGGCATCCGCCGGGATGGGGGGATAATGGAGCAGGCGCAGCACCGAATTGCCGTCCTTGACCGCCGGATCGAACCAGTGCGGATCCAGCTTCAGATGCCGGGCGATGGCCGACAGCAGGCGATCCCCCGCGCGGTCGAACGCGGTGAAGAGTTCGAGAAAGTCGTCGCGGAACCCCTCGGGCCGAGTGGGCCAGATATTGGCGGGCATCCGGTCGGCATAGGCATGGCCCTCGGGCAGTTCGCGGCCGACATGCCAGAATTCCTTGAGGTCGACGACCTTGGCATCCTTGGCGATCTCGGTCTTGAACGGGGTATAGCCGCGCGCGCCGCCGCCGCCGGGGATGTGATAGCCGCGCTTTTCCTCCTCAGGCAGGTCGAACAGCGCCTTGGTCTGCGCCCAGGCGCGGTCGATCAGCTCGGCGGGAACGCCGTGATCGGCGACGATGGCGAAGCCGAACCGTTCGAACGAACCGCCCAGTGCGGCGGCGAACGCCTCGGGATCGCGGTCCTGATCGGCCAGGCTGAGCGTCGGGACCTCGGCGGAGCGGGTGTCGGTCATGAATTATCGTCCAGAAAATCGAATAGGCGTAAGGCTATATAATGTCCCTGCCGGCCCGAACAGGCCAGCCGGTCGGCGGTCAATTTATCCGCCGAGCGTGATCGTGCCCGTCGATCGGTCGCCGCCCGCATCGCGCAGGTCGAGGCGGAAGCGCTTGTTCTCGGCGGTGGTGCCGACCAGCCCCTCGCCGCGATCGGTCAGGGTGAAGTCGGCATCCGTCATCTTGTCGCGGAACCAGTCGCGCACCGTCTGCGGATCGGCGGGGCTGTCGAAGGTCATGACGAACGCCTTGTCGCGGCCATTGCCGACATCGACGTTGCGGATCTTCGAGCCGGGATAGAGATGGACGCCGTTCAGCTCGAAATTATCGGCCTCCAGCGACACCTTGGGCAGCTTGAACGCGCCGGTGAAGCCGGGCAGCGCCAGCTTCACCTCGCCCGACCTGCCGTCGACCGCCGCCACCGTCTGCCCGTCCGAGCTGTTGATCGTCACCGAGGTGCCGTCGGTCGGCCGGTCGCAACCCGCCAGCGCCCCCGCCAGCGCCAATGCCGTGCCCAGCGAGAGGGGCAGGGCGGTTCGATGCAGGATGGTCATGACGGCAAACTCCCTCCAGTGTCCTGTCGGTCCGATACACGTGGGGGTGGTGTGTGGCGCGCGCAAGCTGTCGACGCGCTGAACGCGGTTGACGGCGAAGGTGATCGGCTCGGTTGGGTTTTCCCGGTTTCCCTGGCGTCCGAACGCGCTTATGGGACAGGCATCATGTCCGAATCCCGTTCCGCTGATCCGGCGACCCCCGTCGCCGCCGACACCCCCGGCGCGCCCATCGGCTTTGTCGAATTCGTCCTGCTGATCGCGGCGCTGATGGCGCTGACCGCGCTGGGGATCGATTCGATGCTGCCCGCGCTGCCCGCCATCGGCGAGGCGCTGAACGCGTCGCCCGCCCAGCGGCCGTTCGTCGTCACCGCCTTCCTGATCGGGTTCGGCGTGGCGCAGCTGGTGCATGGGCCGCTGGCGGACCGTTATGGGCGGCGGCGGGTGCTGATCGTGGCGCTGGTCATCTATATCATCGCCAATGGCGCGGCGGCGATGGCGGGCAGCTTCCTGCTGTTGATGGTCGCGCGCGTCTGTGCGGGTGCGGCGATCGCGGCGACGCGGGTGGCGACGGTGGCGCTGGTCCGCGACTGCTATCATGGTCGCGCCATGGCGCAGGTGATGTCGATCGCCTTCATGGTGTTCATGGTGGTGCCGATCCTGGCGCCTGCCTTCGGCGAGCTGGTGCTCTTGTTCGGCAACTGGCGGCTGATCTTCTGGACCATTGCGGGCCTCGCCACGCTGGTGCTGATCTGGTTCGCGGTCCGCATGCCCGAGACGCTGAAGCCCGAGGCGCGGCTGCCCATCTCGCTCGACCGGATTTGGCGCGGCTGGCGGCAGACCGCGGCCGACCGGCTGTCGCTGGGCTATACGCTGGCGGTGACCGCGCTGATGGCGGCGCTCTATGGCTATCTCAACTCGGTGCAGCCGATCATGGCGGTGACGTTCGGGCGCGAAAAGCTGCTCGCGCTGATCTTCGCCACCACCTCGGTGACGATGGCGGCGGCCAATCTGCTCAACTCGCGGATCGTCATGCGGCTGGGCACGCGGCTGATCAGCCACAGCTCGGTGACGATCCTGATTATCGTCTCGGCGCTGCATCTGGCGATCGCGTGGTTCGGCGGCGAGTCGTTGGTCGTGTTCGCGGTGCTCCAGGCGATCACCATGGCCTGTTTCGGTCTGGCGACCTCCAATTTCTCGGCGATGGCGATGGAGAATATGGGCGGCATCGCGGGCACCGCGTCGAGCGTGCAGGGCTTTGCCAGCGTCACCATCGGGTCGGTGATCGGCGCCGGGATCGGCCAGGCCTTTGACGGGACGACCCGGCCCTTGACGCTGGGCTTCCTGGTGGCGGGATGTGCGGCCTTCGCCTTCGTCTTCGCGACCGAGCGCGGGCGGATGTTCCGCCCCGTCTGACACGCGCACGGCCCGCGCCGGGAACCGGCCGGGCCGCCGCACCGTTCCACCCTCCACAGATCACAGGAGGCAAGGATGGGCGGACATCAGGTTTCCAGCCAGGGACCCGGCGATGATGGCTGGGACGAGGAAGGCTATGACGAGAGCCAGCGCGCCGAAATCCTGGAGGCGACGCGTGACGGCCCCAGCGATGGCGTGCTGATCACCGATATCGACCCCGATCTGGGTGACGATACGGTCGAGGACGAACCGATCGACGAACTCGACATGGACTCCGAAGAGGTGGGCGAGAGCGATGCCTCGGTCGACATGAGTGCCGAGGACATCGACGAGGACGATCTCCAGGAGGATTTCGAGGACGACACCGTCGCCGACGGCGATATCGACGAAGCCGACGACGCCGCGCTGCGGCCATGAACCGCTTGCCTGTCGCGCTGGCGGCCGGGGGGATCGTGCTGGTCGGCTGTTCGACCATGCCCGATCCCCGCTCCTCGATGCCGCCGATGGTCTCGACCGATTTCCGTTGCGAGAATGGCAGCCGCTTCTGGGTCCGTTTCGACAATCGCGACGACAGCGCGCTGATGCGGCTGGACGACGATCTGGCGATACGCCTGGCCGGTCAGCCGGTCGCGTCCGGCATCCATTATGCCGGGTTCGGCCACGACCTGCGCGGCAAGGGGGGTGAGGTTGTTTTGACACGCCCCACCGGCGATTCCCTCCGCTGCCAAGCCGTCCGCTGAGCCGAGGGCATCATTCAAGGCGAAAAAATGGCGGAAAATCTGGGCCGCCGCATTCTCCCCTCAATTGGTTCATCTAGGTGACAGGAACTGTGTCATCGCGGCAACAGGTTCCCACAACGCGACCAAAATGACGATCTTCGTGCAACCCAGCACGGTTTTGCCGGTTAAGCGGGCCTGGGCTGAGCGGTTCGATCCGCCGCCCCACATAGAATAAGAGAAGGGTATCTCACATGCGTAAGCTTTCCCTCGTCGCCGCTGCGGCGGCCGCGTTCGTTGCCGTGCCTGCCATGGCACAGGACATGAACACCACCGACACGACGGCTGCGGCACCCGCCCCGGCCGCCGACACCGCGACCGCTCCCGATGGCACCCGCGCCTTCGGTATCGAGCCGTACGTCGCGGTCATGGGTGGTTGGGAGCAGTTCGATCGCCAGTCGGTCGCCGGCATTCCCACGCAGCCCAAGGGCTATAACCTGGACGGCGCGCTGGTCGAGGGCATCGTCGGCTTCAACGTGCCGCTGGGCCCCGTGTTCGTCGGCGCCGAGGGCGCGGTCGCCAAGGGCGTGTCGGGTGACATCGACTGGCAGTATGGCGCCTATGGCCGCGCGGGCTTCCGCGCCGGTGAGAGCGGCCTGTTCTACGGCAAGGTCGGCTATCGCTGGAACAACTTCCACAACTTCGCTCCGGGCGTCGTCGGCGACCTGAAGCGTGACTATCACGCGACCGTGTACGGCGTCGGCGCCGAAGTCGGCCCGAAGGACATCGGTCTGGGCGGCCTGACCGGCAACTCGGGTCTGCGTCTGCGTCTGGAAGTCTCGACCTTCGACGACGCGCACTCCTTCCGTCCGATGGCGGGTGTCGTCGCACACTTCTGATCCCTCGGGGTCCAGTTGGCGTAAGGTGGCGGGGTTCGGCAGTGATGCCGGACCCCGTTTTCCTGTGTGGACAGGCTTCCCATATCGATGGCGATGGTCGGTCGGGTAAAACGCAAGGCGGGACTGGCGGCCGCCGCCGAACGGGTCGAGCGGGCCCCGCCGCGATCCTGCGCGCTGTGCGACCGGCCGCTGGGGGCGAAGGTGGAATGGCACCACCCCGTACCCAAGAGCGAAGGCGGGCGCGAGACGGTGCCGGTCCATCCCATCTGTCACCGGACCATCCATGCGACCTTTTCCAACGCGGAACTGGCGCGGGGGTTTTCGGACTTCGCGGTATTGCGGGCGCATCTGGAGATGGCGCGGTTCCTGCGGTGGATTGCCGGGAAACCGGCGGACTTCCATGCGCCGACGCGGACGGCGCGGTGATCTGGGTTCGCGCGAAGACGCGATGGCGCCAAGAGGTGTGGTTCGCGCAGAGGCGCAGAGGGCGCGGAGATCATTTGGGTGCGCCGCGCGCTCCCCAATCTCCGTTCAGCCTGAGCGCAGTCGAAGGCCAAGGGAAACCCTCTCCCCGCAGCCCTTACGGCCGCAAGCCAAACTCGAAATTTCATAGTGTGACAGGCGTTATCCCGTGGCCTTCGACTACGCTCAGGCTGAACGGATGTGAGGAGATTTTCCTCCTGCCTTCTTTCCTCCGCGTCCTCCGCGCCTCTGCGCGAACCACACCTCTTCGCGCCATCGCGGCTTCGCGCGAAAAAAAAGGGCGGACCGAAGCCCGCCCTTTCGGCAATCACTCCGCCGCGACGCCCGCGGCCGAGAACATGTCGCCGGTCTCGCCCGGCTCCTCGTTCGCCGCCTTGGCGGTCTTGGCCTTTTGCCGGGTATCGAACGCGTCCCAGACGTCGTTCCACTGGCCGCGCGTCGCCGCCTTGGAATATTCGGTCGCGCGCGTCTCGAAGAAGTTCGCATGCTCCACGCCGTTGAGCAGCGGGGTCAGCCAGGGCAGCGGATGCTCGTCGATCATGTAGATCGGCTTCAGCCCCAGCTGGCCCAGGCGCCAGTCGGCGATATAGCGGATATACTTCTTGATCTCCTTGGGCTTCATCCCCTCGACCGGGCCCATTTCAAAGGCGAGGTCGATGAAATTGTCCTCCAGGCGGATCGTCGTCTGGCACACATCGGCGATGTCGTCCTTCACCGCCTTGGTCAGGCACTGGCGTTCCTGGCAGAAGGCGTGGAACATGCGGATGATGCCTTCGCAGTGCAGGCTCTCGTCGCGCACCGACCAGCTGACGATCTGGCCCATGCCCTTCATCTTGTTGAAGCGCGGGAAGTTCATCAGCATCGCGAAGGACGCGAACAGCTGGACGCCCTCGGTGAAGCCGCCGAACATCGCCAGCGTGCGCGCAATGTCCTCGTCGCTGTCGACGCCGAAATTCTGCATGTAGTCATGCTTGTCCTTCATCTCGGCATATTCGAGGAAGGCGCCATATTCGCTCTCGGGCATGCCGATCGTGTCGAGCAGATGGCTGTACGCCGCGATGTGCACCGTCTCCATGTTGGAGAAGGCGGTCAGCATCATCTTGATCTCGGTCGGCTTGAAAACCCGGCCATATTTCTCGTGATAGCAGTCCTGCACCTCGACGTCCGCCTGGGTGAAGAAGCGGAAGATCTGGGTCAGCAGGTTGCGCTCATGATCGGTCAGCTTCTGCGCCCAGTCGCGGCAATCCTCGCCCAGCGGCACCTCTTCGGGCAGCCAGTGGAGCTGTTGCTGGCGCTTCCAGAACTCGAACGCCCAGGGGTATTCGAAGGGCTTATACTGCTTGGAGGCTTGGAGAAGTGGCATCGGGGTTACTCCGGATACGAATGACGTGAAGAGGGTGAAGGCCGGTTCAGCCGCTGCTGGCCCAGGAGCGCAGAGCGGTGGCGAAACCGGCGAGAATGATCCCGCCCATGGCGAACATGGTGCCCGCGATCAGCCGGGCGTAACGGCCCTGCTCCGACCGGGGCGTGCGGAGCTGCAACAGCAGGATCAAGCCGATCCCGCCCAGCAAGGCCGCGACGGCGTACATGATGAACGCCGATGTCATGCGACCAATTCCGGTGTGGCGCGTTCCGAAACCGAACCCAACACAGGAGATTCAAGATGGTCGATGTCAGCCAGATCAAGGAACATGCCGAAGTCATCGGTGCGGACGGCGTCCATGTCGGGACGGTCGACCATGTCCAGGGCGACCGCATCAAGCTGACCAAGAACGACAGCCCCCAGACCGAGGACGGGCAGGGCGCCAAGCATCATTACCTGCCGATCGGCCTGGTCGCCGAGGTCGAGGGCGATCAGGTCCGCCTGTCGGCGACCGCGCAGAACGCCGTCGACCAGTTCGAAGAGGCGGAGTGAACTCCCAACCCCTCTCCCCTTGTGGGAGAGGGAGGGGCCCGCGGCCGCAGGCCGTGGGAGGGTGAGGGGGCTGTCCATCACGGACGGCCCTTTTGCCTGTGCGCGATCCGCACGCCGATCGCCGCCACGACACCGTCGAGGTTGGTCATCACATCGGCATTGGCGAAACGGATCACGTCATAGCCTTCATGTTTGAGGAAGCGAGTGCGTGCGGCGTCGCTTTCCGACTTCACGGCATGGTCATCGCCGTCGATCTCGACGATCAACCGTGCCGCGTGCGAGCAGAAATCCGCGTGGTACGGGCCGATCGGAACCTGACGGCGAAACTTCAGGATCGGCGACGATTCACGCAAGGCACGCCATAGTCGGCGTTCGGGTTCGCCGGCATTCTGACGCAGCTCGCGGGAGCGGGTGACGGTGGTGGCGGGGAGCAACTGGCGCTTGGTCAGACCCTCGGCGTTGCCCCTCACCCTTCCCACGGCCTGTGGCCGCGGGCCCCTTCCCTCTCCCATAAGGGGAGAGGGAGGATTGGAGGAATGAGGGGCCATGGCTCTGCCTTCCCGTCAGGCGATCAGCATTGCTCCTGCCTCACTGACAGGCCAGGCACTCGTCGTAATCGGTCGTCTCGCCGATCTCGAACTTGGGTGCGCTGATCGTGTTGTCCGCCTCGACGCCGCCGCTCCCTGCGAAACCGGCGCGCTGCACCGACTTCGACCGCAGATAATAGAGCGACTTGATGCCCAGCTCCCAGGCGCGGAAGTGGAGCATCAGCAGGTCCCACTTCTCCACGTCGGCCGGGATGAACAGGTTCAGCGACTGCGCCTGGTCGATATAGGGCGTACGGTCGCCGGCCAGTTCGAGCAGCCAGCGCTGGTCGATCTCGAACGAGGTCTTGAACGTGTCCTTCTCTTCCTGGCTCAGGAAGTCGAGATGCTGGACCGAGCCACCATGCTCGAGGATCGAGTTCCACACCGCGTCCGAATTCTTCGACTTCGCGATCAGGATCTTTTCGAGATAGGGATTCTTGACCGAGAACGACCCCGACAGCGTCTTGTGGGTATAGATGTTCGCCGGGATCGGCTCGATGCACGCGCTGGTGCCGCCGCAGATGATCGAGATCGACGCGGTCGGCGCGATCGCCATCTTGCAGCTGAAACGCTCCATCACGCCGACATCGGCCGCGTCGGGGCACGGCCCGCGCTCGACCGCCAGGGTCATCGACGCCTGGTTCACCTGCGCGTTGATGTGCTTGAACATGCGCAGGTTCCACGACTTGGCCATCGCGCCTTCGAAGGGGATGCCGCGCGCCTGGAGGAAGCTGTGGAAGCCCATCACGCCCAGGCCCACCGACCGCTCGCGACCGGCCGAATAGGCGGCACGCTCCATGCCCGGCTCGTGGCGGTCGATATAGTCCTGAAGGACATTGTCGAGGAAGCGCATCACGTCCTCGATGAACTGCTTGTCGTCCTTCCACTCGTCCCAGGTTTCCAGGTTCAGCGACGACAGGCAGCAGACGGCGGTGCGGTCCTTGCCCTTATGGTCGATACCGGTCGGCAGGGTGATTTCGGAACACAGGTTCGAGGTCGACACCTTCAGCCCCAGCTCGCGGTGATGCTTGGGCATGTTCTTGTTCACATGGTCGGCGAAGACGATGTACGGCTCGCCGGTCGCCAGACGGGTCTCGACCAGCTTCTGGAACAGCGCGCGCGCGTCGACCGTGGCGCGGACCTCGCCGGTCTTCGGGCTCTTGAGATGCCATTCGGCGCCGTCGCGCACCGCCTCCATGAAGGCGTCGGGGATCAGCACGCCGTGATGGAGGTTCAGCGCCTTGCGGTTGAAGTCGCCCGAGGGTTTCCGGATTTCCAGGAACTCCTCGATCTCGGGGTGCGAGATGTCGAGATAGCAGGCGGCCGAACCGCGACGCAGGCTACCTTGGCTGATCGCCAGCGTCAGCGAGTCCATCACGCGGACGAAGGGGATGATGCCGCTGGTCTTGCCGTTCAGGCCGACCGGCTCGCCAATGCCGCGCACCTGGCCCCAATAGGTGCCGATGCCGCCGCCACGCGAGGCGAGCCAGACATTCTCGTTCCAGGTGGTGACGATGCCGTCCAGGCTGTCGGGCACCGAGTTGAGGTAGCAGCTGATCGGCAGGCCGCGACCCGTGCCGCCGTTCGACAGGACGGGCGTGGCGGGCATGAACCACAGCTTGGAGATATAGTCGTACAGCCGCTGCGCATGCTCGGCATTGTCGGCATAGGCCGAGGCGACGCGCACGAACAGGTCCTGATAGCTTTCGCCGGGCAGGAGGTAGCGGTCGTTCAGCGTTTCCTTGCCGAAATCGGTCAGCCGCGCGTCGCGGGCATGGTCGACCTCGACCGGATAGGGCTGCGGCCGGACCGACTTGGTGTCGGCGGGCGTCGGGGCCGGGGCGGCAATGTCCGCCGCCATCTTCTCAAGCATGTCAGTCGTCATGTCGCTATCCCGGTCATCCCTGAAGTCCATCATTGATGCCGCTCCTTTGTTCCTGATCCGTTCGGGTCGGTGTCCCGCCCCTGGCACAGCCGTGCCACAGGCGTCGCGAACGGTGGGAAATGGCATCGCAAAGGCCGTTTTCCGGCGCTTCCGCGATCCCGACCGGGCC
The DNA here is from genome assembly GCF_040544655.1 of Sphingomonas sp. 1185. Lineage (NCBI taxonomy): Bacteria > Pseudomonadati > Pseudomonadota > Alphaproteobacteria > Sphingomonadales > Sphingomonadaceae > Sphingomonas > Sphingomonas sp. 1185. Next base: position 112,445 of record NZ_JBEPKL010000009.1, on the reverse strand, counting down.
TGTCGGTCCGATCCCTTCCTACCAGCGATTGGGGTTGTCCCCGACCTCTTCCACTATCCATAGTGGAAAATCCCGGCGATCACCGCAAGGGGGGTAAAGCGCGGAAAGGGGGTTGGTTGCGACGAATGGCGGTCGCCAAAGCGGTGTCGAAACCCGCGACGCATGGATGTCTGCGGGGTTCGCGAAGCGCAAGCCCCTAAGAAATATTTTTGAGCGCCGATGGCCGCCGCCCCGGTCAGCCGAGCGACAGCCAGAACAGTGCCGCCAGCCCGGCCAGGGCGACCAGCATCTGGGGTGGGCGCAGTCGCGCGAAGTGGCGCGGCGCACCGCCCCACCGGGCCAGCCAGGGGTCGGTCAGCGCGATCGAGGCATAGCCGATGAGCAACAGCGCAAAGCCCGTCGCCGGCCCCGCGACCAGCGCCAGCAATCCCAGCGAGAAGCGCAGGATCATGGTCAGCATCTGCGACACATGGGGGCCGCCGGGCGTGAAGAAGCTCAGGCCGCGCGCCACGCCCGCCAGGAAGATCAGGATCGCCGCCCCCCAGATCTGCCCGATCAGCAGCGCCAGCGGCACCTTCGCCCAGGCGGCCAGCGCCGCGATCGGCAGGACCAGCACCGGCCCATAGCCGAAGATCAGGCTGAGCGGGGGAATGCGCGCGTCGGCGGTCTCCGCCATGGGGAGGGGGCCGGGGGCGGGGGACGGTGCGGGGGAAGACATGACGGCGCGAACGTGCGGCGCCCCTTTCCTATCCCGCCATCCGCCTCAGGCCGATCGGTGATGCGGCTCGGCCTCGTCGCGCGCGACCTCCAGCCAGGGGTGGTCGTCGGGCAGCGGAGTGGCGAAGGCGATGCCGACCCGCCCTTCGCGCTCCCAGCGGATATAGCCGCGCAAGGGCGGGTCGACACCCAGCCGGACACCCACCGCCGCGCCGCCCACGATATAGGCGGGGGGCAGCCCCTCGATCATCATGCCGGTGGTCGACAGGTCGCGAAGCCGGACATCGACGGTCGCCCCGCCCGAGACGATCTGCGCGACGCGCAGGACCTTGGTGCGCGGCCGACGGTGCGACTTCATGCCCACCGGCGTGGCGCGCGCGCCCTGTTCGCCCAGCAGGCGGTGGACCTCCTCCACGCCGCTCGGCTTGCCATAGACATAGCCCTGGATATGGCTGCACCCCAGATCGCGGATCAGCGCGATCTCGTCCTGCAACTCGACGCCCTCGGCGGTCGTCTCCATGCCCAGCGTGTCGGCCAGCGTCACGATCGCGCGGATGATCGCGGCATTGCGGCTGCCGGTCCCGACCGCTCCGCGCACGAAGGACTGGTCGATCTTGATCTTGTCGAACGGCGCATGGCGCAGATAGCCGAGCGAGGAATAGCCGGTGCCGAAATCGTCCAGTGCCAGCCGCACGCCCAGCGCCTTGAGCGCCACGAACTGGCGCTGCGATTCCAGATCGTCGTTCAGGAAGACGCTCTCCGTGATCTCCAGCTCCAGCCGCGACGGGGCCAGCCCCGATTGCTCCAGCGCCTGACCGATCAGCAGGGGCAGATGCGGCTTGGCGAACTGGATGGACGATACATTGACCGCCACCCGTGCGGCGCGGGGCCAGCTCGCCGCCTCGAGGCAGGCGGTGCGCAGCACCCATTCGCCGATCTGTTCGATCAGGCCGCATTCCTCGGCCACCGGCACGAACTGCGCGGGCGAGATGTCGCCCTGGGTCGGATGGGACCAGCGCAGCAGCGCCTCGAACCCGACAATCTCTTCGTCGCGGGTCGACACGACCGGCTGATAGGCGAGGCGGAACTGGTTCTGCGCGATGGCGGTGCGCAGATCCTCCTCCATCCGCTTGCGGCTGCGCGCGCCCTCCAGCATCGCCTCGGCATAGAAACGGTGGACGCCGCGCCCGTCGCCCTTGGCGGCATAGAGGCCCAGATCGGCGTTGCGGATCAGCGTCTGCGAATCGGCGCCGTCCTGGGGCGCGATGGCGATGCCGATCGAACAGCCGATCGTCACGTCATGGCCCTGGATGCCATAGGGTTGCGACAGGGTGTCGATGATGACCCTGGCCAGCGCCGCCAGCCTTTCGCGCGAATCGGTGCCGGGCAGCAGGATCTGGAACTCGTCGCCGCCCAGACGGCCGACCAGCCCGGCATCGCCCACCGCCTGCTCCAGCCGCCGCGCCACCTGTTGCAGCAACAGGTCGCCCGCCTGGTGGCCCAGCGTGTCGTTGACCGCCTTGAACCGGTCGAGGTCCATCAGGAACAGCGCGGTCGGGCGATAGGGGCTGACCGATTGCTTGAGCATCGTGTCGAGCGACAGCTTCATCCGTTGACGATTGGCGAGGCCGGTCAGGCTGTCGAACAGCGCCAGCCGGGTGATCTCCGCCTCGGAGCGGCGCTTTTCGGTCAGGTCCGAGCCCGAGCCGATGAAACCGCGGAACCGGCCGATGCCGTCGATGATCGGACGGCCCGAGATCGACCACCATCGTTCCGGATCGCCCGCACCCGAATCGACCGCGCAGACGGTATAGTCGGAAAAACTGGTGCGCGAGGCCATGTGGAAGGACAGCGTCCGTTCGGTCCCCGGCGCCGATGGGTCCATCTGGAACAGATCGGTCAGCAACCGGCCCTTGCAGGCGAGGCCGGTGGACTGGAGATCCTCGGCCACCTTCCTCGACAGATAGGTCAGGCGCCCGTGCCGGTCGGTTTCCCAGAACCAGCCGGTGCCATGTTCCTCGAACTCGGCGATCATCTTGACCGCCTGCTGCCCCTCGCCAAAGGCGCGGGCGCGGGCGTCCGCGACATTATAGTCCAGGCGGCCGACGCGCCGGGCGTTGAGGACCAGGATGATCAGCGGCGGCACCACCGCGCCGAGAATCGGGCCCAGCGGCACCCGCCAGGCCAGCGCCGCGATCACCGCCATGAAGGCGAAGCCGAAGGAATAGCCGATCATCGCCCCGCGCACCGGATGCAGCATCGCGGCGGTCGTCCACATCGCGCAGATCAACGCCAGCGTCGGCGTCCAGGGTCCGGGGGCATGCTGCGACCCGATGACCAGCGCCAGCAGCGCGCCGGTCGCCAGCGCCACGAGGAAGCCCAGGCCGACCAGATATTGCTTGAGCCGGTAGAAGGGCCATTGGCGCGCCTCGCCACAGGCGAGCACGATGCCGAAGATCAGCGTGCTGCCGACCAGCACGCCGCTCGCAATCTCCTTCTGGACCTGCATCCAGGACGGGTCGTCGCGCAGGCTGAAGCTGAGGACGAGCGCGACCGCGACCAGATTCTGCAGGATCGCCAGCGGCCAGGTCCGGCACAGCGTCTGCAACCGCTTGAGATGCACCTCGACCAGCAGCTCGTCATTATCCTCGACGAGCCCCAGCAAGGCCAGAAACGATAGGCGGTCGGAAGCGGAAGGCATGCGCGAAAGGGGGTCCCGATCGGTGGTCCCCCGTCTTGCCTCAGCGAAGTTAAGATAGATTAAAGTCTAGCCGGACGCGAAATGCCGTCATGGCTCCGCTGCGGCGTTGCAAGCCACGCGCCGCTGTCGCACAAGGCGCGCATGACGACCCTGATCCGCGACACCGACCTGATCGAGAGCGTGGCCGACGCGCTCCAGTTCATCAGCTATTACCACCCGATGGATTATATCCGCGCGCTCGGCAAAGCCTATGAGGCGGAGAAGAGCCCGGCGGCCAAGGATGCCATCGCGCAGATCCTGACCAACAGCCGCATGTGCGCGGAGGGGCATCGCCCGATCTGCCAGGACACCGGCATCGTCACCGTCTTCGTCAAATGGGGCCAGGATTGCCGCCTGTCGGGCGACCGGTCGCTGCAGGAAGTGGTCGATGAAGGCGTGCGCCGCGCCTATCTCCACCCCGAGAACCGCTTGCGCGCCTCGATCCTCGCCGACCCCGCCTTCACCCGCCGCAACACCAAGGACAATACGCCCAGCGTCCTCCATGTCGAGATGGTGCCGGGCAACAAGGTCACCGTCGACGTCGCGGCCAAGGGCGGCGGGTCGGAGAACAAGTCCAAGTTCAAGATGATGAACCCGTCCGACTCGATCGTCGACTGGGTGCTGGAAATGGTGCCGCAGATGGGCGCGGGCTGGTGCCCGCCCGGCATGCTGGGCATCGGCATCGGCGGCACCGCCGAAAAGGCCGTGCTGCTCGCCAAGGAATCGCTGATGGGCGCGATCGACATGGGCCAGCTGAAGGAACGCGGGCCGAGGAACGATATCGAGGCGCTGCGCATCGAGCTGTTCGACAAGGTCAATGCGCTGGGCATCGGCGCGCAGGGGCTGGGCGGCCTGTCCACCATCCTCGACGTCAAGATCCTCGACTGGCCGACCCATGCCGCGTCCAAGCCGGTGGCGATGATCCCCAACTGCGCCGCGACCCGCCATGCGCATTTCACGCTGGACGGCTCGGGCCCGGTCTATCTCGAAGCCCCCAAGCTCGACGAATGGCCCAAGGTCGACTGGAAACCCGACCTCCAGGCCGCTCGCCGCGTCGACCTGAACACGCTGACGCCGGAAGAGGTGAAGAGCTGGAAGCATGGCGACCGGCTGCTCCTGAACGGCAAGATGCTCACGGGGCGCGACGCCGCGCACAAGCGGATCAAGGACATGCTCGATCGCGGCGAGGAACTGCCGGTCGAGTTTCGCGGCCGCGTGATCTATTATGTCGGTCCGGTCGATCCGGTCGGCGAGGAAGTGGTCGGCCCGGCGGGCCCGACGACCGCGACCCGCATGGACAAGTTCACCCGGATGATGCTCGACCAGGGCCTGCTGGCGATGGTCGGCAAGGCCGAGCGTGGTCCGGCGGCGACCGACGCGATCCGCGAATACCAGTCCGCCTATCTGATGGCGGTCGGCGGCGCGGCGTACCTCGTCGCGCGTGCGATCAAGGGATCTAAGGTCGTCGGCTTCGAGGACCTGGGCATGGAGGCGATCTACGAGTTCGACGTGGAGAATTTCCCCGTCACCGTCGCAGTCGATTCCGAAGGCCAGAACGTCCATACCCTGGCCCCGCTGGTCTGGCGCGACAAGATCGCCAAGAAAGGGCTGCTGACCCCGGCGTGATGGGGCGACTCAGGGCTGATCGACATTCAGTACCGCTTCTTCTTTCCCTCTCCCCTGGACAGGGGAGAGGGTTAGCGAAGCTTGCCAGCCTGCTGGCTAGCGCAGCTTGGGTGAGGGGGCGAGCGAGCCCAAAGGCTCGCGCGCTCGCGAAGCGAGCGCCCACCCCTCACCCAGCTCCGACTAAGCCTTTGCTTTCGCAAAGACCAAGTCTGCGCAACCCTCTCCCCCCTGCGAGGGGCGAGGGAGGGAAAGGCATGGCTGAATGGCGATCCGCCCTAGCCGCTCCCGCTGGCGGGAGGGGCGTGTCAGGCGTCGGACGCGATCGCCATCCGTCCGTTCAATTCCTGTAGAGCGCGTCCAGGCGCTCGCCATAGATCTCGCGCAGGACGTGGCGGCGGATCTTTAGCGACGGGGTCAGCTGCTCGTTCTCGATCGTGAAGGGTTCGTCGGCAATGATGAAGCGGCGGATGCGTTCGGTCACCGACAGGTCGCGATTGACCCGGTCGACCGCCGCCGAAACCGCCGCGCGGAAATCGAGATCGTCGTCCAGCGCGGTGCGGTTGCACCCCGTCCCCGACTTCGCGCACCATTCCGCCGTCCATTCGGCATCAGGCACGATCAGCGCGACCATATAGGGGCGCCGGTCGCCCGCGATCATCGCCTGGCCGATCTCAGGCTGGAGCGTCAGCATCCCCTCGACCTTCTGGGGGGCGACATTCTCGCCCTTGTCGTTGATGATCAGGTCCTTCTTGCGGTCGGTGATGCGCAGGCGACCGGCCGCGTCGAACTCGCCGATATCGCCGGTATGCAGCCAGCCATCCTTCAGCACCCGCTCGGTCTCGACCGGATTGCGCCAATAGCCGTGCATGACCAGCTCGCCGCGCACCAGTATCTCGCCATCCTCGGCGATGCGGACCTCGGTATCCGCCAGCGGCGGGCCGACCGTTTCCATCCGCACGCCGGCGCTCGGCCGGTTGCAGGCGATGACCGGCGCGGCCTCGGTCTGGCCATAGCCTTGCAGCAAGGTGAGGCCGATCGAATGGAAGAACAGCCCGACCTGGGGGTTCAGCGGCGCGCCGCCCGACACCATCGCCTTCAGCCTTCCGCCGAACCTCTTGGCGATCTTGGGCTTGAACAGCGTCGCCACCGCCAGTTGCGCGGGCCGGTCGACCAGCCGCAGCTTGCCGTCATAGCTGCGCGCGCCCAGCGCCAGCGCCTGGTCGAGCAGTCGCGCGCCGAGCCCGCCCTTCTTCTCGATCGCCTTGGCGATGCGGGTGTGCAGCACCTCGAACAGGCGGGGCACGACGAACATGATCGTCGGGCGCACCTCCTCGATATTGGCGGCCAGCTTGTCGAGGCCCTCGGCGTAATAGATTTGTCCGCCCAGCGCGATCGGGAAATGCTGGCCGCCGGTATGTTCATAGGCGTGGGAGAGGGGGAGGAAGGACAGGAACACCTCGTCCTCCCAGCCGAAATCCTCCGCGATCACCGCGCTGCACCCGGCGCAATTGTGCAGGATCGCGCCGTGATGCTGCATCACCCCGCGCGGCGCGCCGCCGGTGCCCGAGGTGTAGATGATGCAGGCCAAGTCCTTGCGGCCGAAATCGGCCTGTGCGGCGACCGCATCGGGCGCGGTCGGATGCGCGGCGATCAGCGCGTCATATTGGCGGCACTCGATCTGCGCGGGGCCGAGCTTGAGCGGCTCGAACCCGATCACCGTCTGGACATGGTTGGAGCGCAGCGCGGCGGGGAGCAGCGTCGTCGCCAGCTTCTGTGTCGAGACGATGACCGCGCGCGCGCCCGAATTCTCGATGATGTGGGTATGATCGCGCTCGGTATTGGTGGTGTAGGTCGGCACCGTGACGCAGCCCGCCGCCATGATGGCGAGGTCGGCGATGCACCATTCGGGGCGGTTCTCTGACACCAGCATCACCCGGTCGCCGCGTTGCAGCCCGGTCGCGCGCAGCCCCGCCGACAGGCTGGCCACCTGCCGCGCCGCCTCGGCCCAGCTGATCGCCTGCCACGCGCCGCCCTGCTTGCGCCACAGGAACGGCGCGTCGCCCTTCTCGGCGGCGCGGGTGAAGAACATGGTGACGAGATTGGGGAAATATTCGAGCGTACGCATGGTGCCTCTCCCACCGGCCCGTATCGAGCACTTCAACGCGCGATCGGGCTCTTTGTTTGCTGGTTCGTCGCTTACTCGGCCGGACGGCCCGGCTTGTCGCCGACACGCCGGATCGCCGTCGTGCGACCCGTCACGTCGATCGCCACGCCCTCGCTGCGCGGATCGGCGGCGCCGACCCAGCGGCCGCCGACGCGCTCGATGGCATTGGCCTTCAGCCCCATCGGCGCGACCGTCACCGTCTCGCCCAGCGCCTGGAGGCCGGGGACCAGCGCGACCAATGAAGTGCCCTGTTCGACCGTCGCCACATGGCCCGGCGCGAAGAGCAGCCCCTGCGCGATCGCATCCTGCGCGCTCAGCTTCCAGTCGATGACGCCGATGATCGCCTTGGCCACCTGCGCGATGATGGTCGATCCGCCCGCCGCGCCGATCGCCAGCCGGACCTGACCATCGGGGCCATAGACGATGGTCGGCGACATCGAGCTGCGCGGCCGCTTGCCGCCCTCGACCCGGTTGGCGACGAGATCGCCGTCCTTGACCGGCACGATGTCGAAATCGGTCAGTTCGTTGTTGAGCATCGTGCCGTCGACCGACAGGCCCGATCCGAACGAGCCCTCGACGGTGGTCGTCACCTCGGCGACATTGCCCGCGTCGTCCACGGTCACGAGGTCGGTGGTGCCGGGCACCTCGCTGACCGGCGCACGGACGCGCGGCGGGGCGCCGGGCGGCGTGCCGGGCGACACCGAGGCCATGGTGCGGTCGGGCGAGATCAGCGCCGAGCGGTCGGCGATATAGGCCGGATCGAACAACCCTTTCAGCGGCACGCGGACATAATCGGGATCGCCCAGATACATGTCGCGATCGGCATAGGCGAGCCGCGAAGCCTCGGCGAACAGATGCCAGGCCACCGGCGAATCCTTGCCCAGCTTGGCCATGTCGAAGCGTTCGAGCAGCTTCAGGATCGACAACATGGTCGATCCGCCGCCCGAGGACGGGCCCATGCTGCAAATCCGGTAGCCGCGATAGGGCGCGCAGAGCGGCGGGCGGGGCTTGGCGGCATAGGTGGCGAGATCGCCGGTCGTCATCTTCGACGGATTGCGCGTCGCGGTGTTGACGGTCGTGACCAGCTTTTGCGCCTGGGGGCCGACATAGAAACTGTCGGGGCCGAGCCGAGCGATCCGCTCGAGCAGCGCGGCCTGTTCGGGATTGCGGATGATGCTGCCCAGCGGGAGGACCTGGCCATCGGGGCCGGTCAGCCGCGCGCGGGTGGCGGCATCGACATGGCCGCCATAGCGGGTCAGCGCGGTCTGGAGCCGCGGGGTCAGTTGGAACCCGTCGCGGGCCAGCCGGATCGCGGGCTGGAACAGCCGCGCCCAGGGCAGCCTGCCGCCTTTGGCATGCGCCAGCGCCATGCCGCGCAGCGCGCCGGGGACGCCGACGCTGCGCCCGCCGGGAACCGCCTCGGCATGGGATAGCGGGCGACCATCGGGGCCGTAGAACCAGTCGGGGGTGGCGGCCATCGGCGCGGTCTCGCGCGCGTCGATCGTGTCGGTGCCGCGCGCGTCGTGGCGCACCCAATAGCTGCCGCCGCCGATGCCGGAGCTTTGCGGCTCGACCACGTTGAGCGCCAGCATGGTCGCAATCGCGGCGTCGGTGGCGCTGCCCCCGGCGCGCAGGATCTCGACCCCGGCGGCGGCGGCGCGGGGATCGGCGGCGCTGACCATGCCCTGGGTGGGGGCCTTGGCGGCGGGCTGGCGCGCCTCGACGGGCGCGACGGGGGCCAGCGCGAGCGCCGCCACGGAGAGGAGCCAGTGCTTCATGCCGCCGACCCTAGCGGCAAGGGGCGGCCCCCGCCAAGCCGTAACGTCAGGCGCCGACCGCTTCGGCGATGCTGGCGAAACCGTCGCGGGCGAGCAGCGCGTCGAGATCGGCGAGGATGCGCGCGGCCAGCCTCGGCCCCTCATAGACCAGCGCGGAGTAGAGCTGGACCAGGCTCGCGCCGCTGCGGATGCGGGCATAGGCCTCCGCGCCCGAATCGATCCCGCCCGCCGCGATCAGCGTCATTGCCGCTCCGGTGGCCTTGCGGAAATCCGCGAGCCGTGCGCGGGCAAGCGGGGCGAGCGGACGGCCCGACAGCCCGCCGGTCTCGGCGGCGTTGCTGCTCTTCACGTCCGGCCGGGTGATGGTGGTGTTGCCGATGATGATCGCGTCCAGCCGGTGGTCGATCGCGGCGCGGGCGATCTCGTCGATCTGCGCGGGCTCCAGGTCGGGCGCGACCTTCAGGAACAGCGGCACGGCGCCTGCGGCTTCGCGCGAGGCGGCCAGCAGCTCGGCGAGGGCGGGCCCGTGTTGCAGGTCGCGCAGGCCCGGCGTGTTGGGGCTGGAGATGTTGATCGTGACATAATCGGCGATCGGCGCGGCCTGGGTCACGCCGTGGCGATAGTCGGCGATGCGGTCGGCCGCGTCCTTGTTCGCGCCGACATTGATGCCCAGCACGCCCTTGCGCTTCGCGGCGCGCGCCCGCGCCAGTCCCGCATCCAGCCCGCCATTGTTGAAGCCATAGCGGTTGACCACCGCCTTGTCCTCGACCAGCCGGAACAGGCGGGGCTTGGGATTGCCGGGCTGGGGCCTGGGTGTCAGCGTGCCGATCTCGACCATGCCGAAGCCTAGTCCGAAAAAGCCGTCGATCGCCTCGCCATTCTTGTCGACCCCCGCCGCCAGCCCCAGCGGGTTGGCGAAGTCGATCCCCGCCACCCGCGTCGCCAGCCGGGGATAGCGCGCCGGATCGGTCCCCATCGGCGCGCCTAGCGACCCCCAGCGCGACAGCATCGAAACCGTCAGACCATGGGCGCGCTCGGCATCGAGGGCGAAGAGGAGCGGGTGATAAAAGGCCATGTCGGCCCGGTTAGCGGATCGTCGGGGCGGGGGGAAGGTCGCGCTTTATTCCCCGGCGCGGGGGCTTTGGCGACGGGCACGTCCCATTCCACGCAAGGAACGCTATTGGGCAACATGGGTTGGTGGAGGCTTGCAGGGAGAGCCCCATGAAGACCCCCGTCTCATTCACCCCCCAGGTCGAAGACGTGAAGCCCGATGAAGGCGAAACCGTCGACCAGATGAAACAATCCTTCGCGCATATCCTCGACACCACGTCCAGGGACTATGGCCACGGCGTCCGCGCGGTCCATGCCAAGGCGCATGGCATCATCCGGGGCATGCTGACGGTGCACGACAATCTCCCGCCCGAGCTGGCGCAGGGGCTGTTCGTGACGCCGGGCGAGTATGAGGCGGTGGCGCGCATCTCGACCAATCCGGGGGACATATTGGACGATGCGATCGGCTTGCCTCGCGGACTGGCGCTGAAGGTGATCGGGGTCCAGGGCGAGCGGCTGCCCGGTTCCGAAGGCGATGCGACCCAGGACTTCGTGATGGCCAACGCGCCGGTCTTCACCGCGCCGACCGCAGACGCCTTTGCCAAGAACCTGAAGATGTTGGCTGCGACCACCGACAAGGCGGAGGGTGGCAAGAAGCTGCTGTCCGGCATCCTGCGCGGAATCGAGGCGACGCTGGAGACGGTCGGGATCGAGAGCGCGACGCTCAAGACGCTGGGCGGGGCCAAGCAGGTCCACCCGCTGGGCGAGACCTATTACAGCCAGACGCCGTTCCGCTATGGTGATCATATCGCCAAGTTCGCGCTGTTCCCGGTCAGCCCCGCGCTGACCCAGCTCACCGGCGACACGGTCGACACCCATGACCGTCCCGACGCGCTGCGCGAGGTGGTGCGTGAGGTGATGATCGAGCAGGGTGGCCAGTGGGAGTTGCGTGTCCAGCTCAACCGCGACCTGGACTCCATGCCGATCGAGGATGCAACCGTCGAGTGGAACGAGGCGGACAGCCCCTATGTCACCGTCGCGACCTTCACCGCCGCGCCCCAGATCGGCTGGCGCGACGGCGAGACCAACGCGATCGACGACGCGCTGTCCTACAGCATCTGGCACGGGCTGGCGGCGCACCGGCCGCTGGGCAATATCAACCGCGCGCGCAAGGACACGTACCGCTTCTCCGCCGAGTATCGCGGCCGGGTGAATGGCTGCCCGATGCACGAGCCGCGTGCCATGGCCGAGTTGCCGTGACGGTGACGCACGGGCTAGGACGGGCCGCATGATCCGCCTGTTTCATGTCAGCGACGTGCATTTCGGTGCCGAGGACCCCGCCGCGCTCGCCTGGTTCGCCGAGCGGGTGGCGGTGGAAAAGCCTGATGCCGTCATCATGACCGGCGACCTGACCATGCGCGCGACCAAGCGCGAGTTCCAGGCGGGCGGCGCGTGGCTGCAATCGCTGGGCGTGCCGGTGACGGTCGAGGTGGGCAATCACGACATCCCCTATTATTGGGACCCGTTCCGGCGGCTGTTCGCCCCCTATCAGCGCTATGCCGCGGTCGAGCGGATGATCGAGAAGCCGCTCGACCTGCCCGGCGTGACCGTGGTGCCGCTCAAGACCACGGCGCGCGCCCAGTGGCGGTGGAACTGGTCCAAGGGGCGGGTCAGCACGGGGTCGCTGCGCCGCGCGCTGGCGCTGATCGAGCAGGCGCCCAAGGACCACCTGATCCTGGTCGCGGCGCACCATCCGCTGATCGAGGGGCCGACCAAGGGCACCGCCAAGACCCGCAACGGCGATGTCGCGCTGACCCAGCTGGCGGCGGCGGGCGCGCATGCGGTGCTGAGCGGGCATGTCCATGACCCGTTCGACGTGCCGATCGACCGCGATGGCCGGATCATCCGGATGATCGGCGCGGGCACCCTGTCCAAGCGGACGCGCAAGACGCCGCCCGCCTTCAACGAGCTGCGGATCGAGGGGCTGGGGTTCGAGACGCTGGTCCGCAGCCTCGACGAAGCCCCGCCGCATGTCATTACCGAGGATATGCGGGCGGGGTGATCGGACGAATTGGGGCGTGGCCTTCGACTTCGCTCAGGCGGAACGGAGGTTGGGGCCCGCTTTCTGATCGCCAGCCGTTCGGGCTGAGCGAAGTCGAAGCCCACGCCCCGACCTCGCCGAAAATCACCCCCGCATCACATGCGGCCGCGCCGCGATCTGGTCGTACATCCGCCCCGGCTGGTCGAGCCAGATCGGCGACAGCTTGGTCGAATCCGCCCGCGCCAGCCCGACCGCATAGGTGCAGCGCGCCACACCCCAGTCGGTATGCGCGGCGGCGGCCAGGATGGGCACGAACATGGGGCGGCCCGCCGCATCGATCACATGGATCGCCTCGCGCGGCAGCGCGGTGACTCCGCGGACCGTCCGGCTCTCGCCCGGCGCCAGTGCGAAGGGCGGGACCACCGGCCGTCCCTGCGGCTGATAGGCGAGTTCGACCAGCTGTTCGTCGAGCCCGGCATGCGCGCTGAGCAGCCGCAGATCGACCGCGACCCGCCCGATCGGTGTCGCGCCGGTGTTACGAACCGTCACTTCCGCCTCGATCGTCGCCGACAGCATGTTGAGCCCGACGCGTAGCGGGCGCGCCTCGACCGCCAGGAAGCTGGGCTCGGGCGGCAACGGAGGCAGCGCTGGCGGGGCCGGGGGGGCGACCGGCTCGGGCGCGGCGGGGGCGGGGCGCGGGTCGGGCGCCGCCGAACGCGTCGCCACCGGCTCGGCGGCGGGTTCGGGGCGGGGCGTCGGCGCGGGCAGCGCGCGCGCGGGGCGGCTGCGTCGACCCAGCCAGATTCCGATCAGCAACGCCGCCAGCCCGGTGCCGATCAGCAGCGGCCAGAAGGGCAGGGCGCGATCCGTGTCGGCCTGTTCGGGCGCGGTGGTACCCGGCGCGACGATGGCCGGGGCCTGGCCATTGCCGATCGTCATGCCGTCCATCGATTCGGTCCGGTCGACCATCGGCGTCTCGGGATCGGGCAGGCGCGTCGCGGGCGGCTCGGGCGAGGGCAGCGGCGTCGGCTCGGCGGCCGGGCTGGGCGTCGGGGTTGGCGACGGTGCGGGCGTGGGGCGCGGCGTCGGCCGGGGGGCGGGGGTCGCACGCGGGGTCGGCGTCGGCGTCGCCTCGGGCGTGGACTGGCCGGGCAGGACCAGGCGCGGCGTGGGCGGCGTCGGCACCGGGGTCTGGGTGGATTGGGGCGAGGATGCGCGCGGCGTCAGGCTGAATCCGTCCAGCCCGCCGGAGGAACGGCCTGCGGCGTCACTGTCCTGCGTGGTGGTCTGGGCGAGGACGGGGCTGGCGAGCATCGGGGCAAGCACCGGCGCCAGCGTCAGGGCAAGAAGGCGCGCGATGCGACGCGGCCCGGACGATGTCATCAACTGCATTCCTCGTGGTAACTACAATCTTCACCGGCCGCCTGGGCCATCGACCCGACCATATAGCCGTGCCCGGTAGGCCCGGCGGATGCAACCCCTTGTGTAGCGCGATATGCGGCCAATATATGGCAGAGCGCGCCGGGGCCGGAACTTTCCCGCCCCTGTGGCGTGCGGTGGCTGGACAGTTCGGGTGTCCGTCCCTATATGGCAATCATCCACCACAATCTTCGGGAAATGATGCGCCTTCGCGCAGCGTGTCGGTCGAATGGAAGATTGCTGGTTCAACGGACGCCGGATGCCGCCGCATGTGAATGCGAGCGGCCTTTCGGCGTCCGATGTTGCGTCCCGTCCGGAGGCATCCGGGCAGCGAATTGACGGCTGACGAGGCAGACAGACCCATGGCAACCAAGGCGATCGACAGCGGCTCCGCCCCGCGCAAGGGCGATGGCGGCACCGCCAAGCGGCGTATCCGCAAGGTGTTCGGCGACATCCACGAAGTGGTGCAGATGCCGAACCTGATCGAGGTTCAGCGCGAAAGCTACGAACAGTTCCTCCGTTCGGACAAGTCGCGGGGCCATGTCTCCGGGCTGGAAAAGACGCTGCGCAGCGTCTTCCCGATCCAGGATTTCGCCGGGACGGCGTATCTCGACTTTGACGATTACGTCCTCGAGGACCCCAAGTTCGACGTCGAGGAATGCCGCCAGCGGGGCATCACCTATGCCGCGCCGATGCGCGTCACGCTGCGCCTGACTGCGTTCGAGGTCGATCCCGACACCGAAGCCAAGTCGGTCATCGATATCAAGGAGCAGGACGTCTACATGGGCGACATGCCCCTGATGACGGAGAACGGCACCTTCTTCATCAACGGCACCGAGCGCGTCATCGTCAGCCAGATGCACCGTTCGCCGGGCGTGCTGTTCGACCATGACCGCGGCAAGACCCATGCCTCGGGCAAGTATCTCTTCGCCGCGCGCGTGATCCCGTATCGCGGCTCGTGGCTGGACTTCGAGTTCGACGCCAAGGACATCGTCAACGTCCGTATCGACCGCAAGCGCAAGCTGCCGGTGACGGCGCTGCTCTATGCGCTTGGCATGAACTCGGAAGAGATCCTCAACTATTTCTACAACCGCCTGACCTTCGTTCGCGGCGACGGCGGCTGGAAGATCCCGTTCCAGGCCGAGAACTGGCGCGGTGCCAAGCCGATGTTCGACATCGTCGATGCGAACTCGGGCGAGGTCGTGTTCCCCGCCGGTCAGAAGATTTCGCCCCGCGCCGCCAACAAGGCGGCCAAGGACGGCCTGACCCAGCTGCTGATCCCGACCGAGGAAATCTTCGGTCGTTACTCGGCCTATGACCTCATCAACGAGCAGACCGGCGAAATCTATGTCGAGGCCGGTGACGAGATCAGCGCCGAGAATCTCGAAGCGCTGGACAAGGCGGGCGTCGACACGATCGAGCTGCTCGACATCGACCATGTCGCCACGGGTCCGTGGATCCGCAACACGCTGAAGGCCGACAAGGCCGAAGAGCGTGAGCAGGCGCTGTCGGACATCTACCGCGTGATGCGCCCCGGCGAGCCGCCGACGCTGGAGACTGCCGAAGCGCTGTTCGCCGGCCTGTTCTTCGATCCCGATCGCTACGACCTGTCGGCCGTGGGTCGCGTCAAGCTGAACATGCGCCTCGACCTCGACTGCCCGGACACGGTGACGACGCTGCGCACCGAGGACATTCTGGCGGTCGTCAAGACGCTGGTCGACCTGAAGGACGGCAAGGGCGAGATCGACGATATCGACAATCTCGGCAACCGCCGCGTGCGTTCGGTGGGCGAGCTGCTGGAGAATCAGTATCGCGTCGGCCTGCTGCGCATGGAGCGTGCGGTCAAGGAGCGTATGTCGTCGGTCGACGTGTCGACGGTGATGCCGAACGACCTGATCAACGCCAAGCCCGCGGTCGCCGCGGTGCGCGAGTTCTTCGGTTCGTCGCAGCTGTCGCAGTTCATGGACCAGACCAACCCGCTGTCCGAAGTGACGCACAAGCGTCGCGTCTCGGCGCTCGGGCCGGGCGGTCTGACGCGTGAGCGTGCGGGCTTCGAAGTCCGCGACGTTCACCCGACGCACTATGGCCGCATCTGCCCGATCGAAACGCCGGAAGGCCCGAACATCGGTCTGATCAACTCGCTGTCGACCTTCGCGCGCGTCAACAAGTACGGCTTCATCGAGACGCCGTACCGCAAGGTGATCGACGGCCGCGTGACCGACGAGGTCGTGTACCTGTCGGCGATGGAGGAGCAGAAGCACACCGTCGCCCAGGCTTCGGCCGCGACGGATGCGGACAATCGCTTCACCGAGGATCTGGTCTCGGCGCGTCAGGCGGGCGAGTTCCTGATGGCGCTGCCCGATCAGATCACCCTGATGGACGTGTCGCCGAAGCAGCTCGTCTCGGTCGCCGCCTCGCTCATTCCGTTCCTGGAAAACGACGACGCCAACCGCGCGCTCATGGGCTCGAACATGCAGCGTCAGGCCGTGCCGCTGGTGAAGGCGGAAGCGCCCTTCGTCGGCACCGGCATGGAAGAGACGGTGGCACGCGACTCGGGCGCGGCGATCGCGGCGAAGCGCGCCGGTATCGTCGACCAGGTCGATGCGAGCCGCATCGTGGTTCGCGCGACCGGCGAGGTCGATGCGGGCAAGTCGGGCGTCGACATCTACACGCTGATGAAGTTCCAGCGCTCGAACCAGTCGACCTGCATCAACCAGCGTCCGCTGGTGAAGGTGGGCGACGTCGTGCGGGCGGGCGACGTGATCGCCGACGGCCCCTCGACCGAGTTCGGCGAGCTGGCGCTGGGCCGCAACGCGCTCGTCGCGTTCATGCCCTGGAACGGCTACAATTATGAGGACTCGATCCTCATCTCCGAGCGGATCGTGAAGGACGACGTGTTCACGTCGATCCATATCGACGAGTTCGAAGTCATGGCGCGCGACACCAAGCTCGGGCCGGAAGACATCACCCGCGACATTCCGAACGTGGGTGAAGAGGCGCTGCGCAACCTCGACGAGGCGGGCATCGTCTATGTCGGGGCCGAGGTGGAGCCGGGCGACATCCTGGTCGGCAAGATCACGCCGAAGGGCGAATCGCCGATGACGCCGGAAGAAAAGCTCCTCCGCGCGATCTTCGGTGAAAAGGCCAGCGACGTGCGCGACACCTCGCTCCGCCTGCCGCCGGGCGTCGCCGGTACGATCGTCGACGTGCGCGTCTTCAATCGTCACGGCATCGACAAGGACGAGCGCGCGATGGCGATCGAGCGCGAGGAGATCGAGCGTCTGAAGAAGGACGCCGACGACGAGCGCACGATCCTCAACCGGGCGACCTGGAGCCGCCTGCGCGAGATGCTGCTCGACCAGACCGCCACCGCCGCGCCCAAGGGCGTGAAGAAGGGCATCGTCATCGACGCCGAGGTGCTGGAATCGGTCGATCGTCACGAATGGTGGAAGTTCGCCGTCGCCGACGACGCGCGCCAGAGCGATCTGGAAGCGGTCAAGGCGCAGTATGACGAAGCCGCCAAGCGGATCACGGACAAGTTCCATGACCGCCGCGACAAGCTGGAGCGTGGTGACGAGCTGCCGCCGGGCGTGCTGAAGATGGTCAAGGTCTTCGTCGCGGTGAAGCGCAAGCTGCAGCCGGGCGACAAGATGGCCGGCCGTCACGGCAACAAGGGCGTGATCAGCCGCATCCTGCCGCAGGAGGATATGCCCTTCCTCGCGGACGGTACGCCGGTCGATCTCGTGCTGAACCCGCTGGGCGTGCCGTCGCGCATGAACGTCGGTCAGATCTTCGAGACGCATCTCGGCTGGGCGGCGCGCAACCTGGGTATGCAGGTCGCGGCGCAACTCGAGGATTGGCGCGAAGCCAACCCCGACGCCAAGCCGGGCGCGGTGCCGGAAGCGGTGAAGGCGCGGCTCGTGGAGATCTACGGCGATCACTATGCCGAAGACATCCAGAACCGTGACGACGAGGAAGTCGCCGAGCTGGTCCAGAACATCCGCACCGGCGTGCCGATGGGGACCCCGGTGTTCGACGGCGCGCGCGAGAGCGACGTGTCGGAGATGCTGGAGCTGGCGGGCCTCCACACCTCGGGCCAGTCGGACCTGTTCGACGGGCGCACCGGCGATCAGTTCGACCGCAAGGTGACCGTGGGCATCATCTACATGCTGAAGCTGCACCACCTGGTCGACGACAAGATCCACGCGCGTTCGATCGGGCCGTACTCGCTTGTTACCCAGCAGCCGCTGGGTGGTAAGGCGCAGTTCGGTGGCCAGCGCTTCGGTGAGATGGAAGTGTGGGCGCTGCAGGCTTATGGCGCGGCGTACACGCTCCAGGAAATGCTGACGGTGAAGTCGGACGACGTGGTCGGCCGCACCAAGGTCTACGAAGCGATCGTCAAGGGCGACGACACCTTCGAGGCGGGCATTCCGGAGAGCTTCAACGTGCTGGTCAAGGAAATGCGCTCGCTGGGTCTCAACGTCGACCTCAAGTCGATGGAAGACGCCCAGGACGACGGTCTGGCCGAGGCGGCGGAGTAAGACAGGAGACGCCGGTGGGGTGATCCACCTCACCGGCGCCTTGTCTACCTCGCCCGATGAATTTTCCCTCCCTGTGAGGAAAGCAAAATGAACGAACTGACCAACTTCGCCAATCCGGTGGCCAAGCCGGAAACCTTCGACCAGATTCAGATCGGCATCGCGTCGCCCGACAAGATCCGTTCCTGGTCGTTCGGCGAGATCAAGAAGCCCGAGACGATCAACTATCGCACGTTCAAGCCGGAACGTGACGGCCTGTTCTGCGCGCGCATCTTCGGTCCGATCAAGGATTACGAATGCTTGTGCGGCAAGTACAAGCGCATGAAGTACAAGGGCATCGTCTGCGAGAAGTGCGGTGTCGAAGTCACGGTGTCGAAGGTCCGCCGCGAGCGGATGGGCCATATCGAACTGGCCGCCCCCGTCGCGCACATCTGGTTCCTGAAGTCGCTGCCGAGCCGCATCGGCCTGCTGCTCGACATGCAGTTGAAGCAGCTCGAGCGCGTGCTGTACTTCGAAGCCTATATCGTCATCGAGCCGGGCCTGACCCCGCTGGAGAAGTATCAGCTTCTCACCGAGGACGAACTGCTCGACGCGCAGGATGAATATGGCGAGGACGCCTTCTCGGCCGGGATCGGCGCCGAGGCGGTCCGCATCATGCTCGAGAGCCTCGACCTCGAGGGCGAGCGCGTGCAGCTTCTGGAAGAGCTGGCGACGACCAAGTCGGAGCTGAAGCCCAAGAAGATCATCAAGCGCCTGAAGGTCGTTGAGAGCTTCATCGAATCGGGCAACCGTCCCGAATGGATGATCCTGGAAGTCATCCCGGTCATCCCGCCCGAGCTGCGCCCGCTGGTGCCGCTGGACGGTGGCCGCTTCGCGACCTCGGACCTGAACGACCTGTATCGCCGCGTCATCAACCGCAACAACCGCCTGAAGCGCCTGATGGAGCTGCGTGCGCCGGACATCATCGTCCGCAACGAAAAGCGCATGTTGCAGGAAGCGGTCGACGCGCTGTTCGATAACGGCCGTCGCGGCCGCACGATCACGGGCGCCAACAAGCGTCCGCTGAAGTCGCTGTCCGACATGCTGAAGGGCAAGCAGGGCCGCTTCCGTCAGAACCTGCTCGGCAAGCGCGTCGACTATTCGGGCCGTTCGGTCATCGTGACCGGCCCGGAGCTGAAGCTGCACCAGTGCGGCCTGCCCAAGAAGATGGCGCTCGAGCTGTTCAAGCCGTTCATCTATGCCCGTCTGGACGCCAAGGGTCTGTCGATGACCCTGAAGCAGGCCAAGAAGTGGGTCGAGAAGGAGCGCAAGGAAGTCTGGGACATCCTGGACGAGGTGATCCGCGAGCATCCGGTCATGCTGAACCGCGCGCCGACGCTTCACCGTCTGGGTATCCAGGCGTTCGAGCCGGTGCTGATCGAGGGCAAGGCGATCCAGCTTCACCCGCTGGTCTGCTCGGCGTTCAACGCCGACTTCGACGGCGACCAGATGGCCGTTCACGTCCCGCTGTCGCTCGAAGCGCAGCTGGAAGCGCGCGTCCTGATGATGTCGACCAACAACATCCTGTCGCCCGCGAACGGCAAGCCGATCATCGTGCCGTCGCAGGACATGGTGCTGGGCCTGTACTACCTCTCGCTCGAAAAGCAGAAGGAACCGGGCGAGGGCATGATGCTGGCGGACATGGAGGAGGTCCATCAGGCCCTCTTCGCCGGTGCCGTTACGCTCCACACCAAGATCATCAGCCGCGTTCCGCAGACCGATGAGCAGGGCAACCAGTATCTCAAGCGCTATGAGACCACCCCGGGTCGCATGCTGCTGGGCGAGTGCCTGCCCAAGAGCCACAAGGTGCCCTTCGACATCGTCAACCGCGTCCTGACCAAGAAGGACGTCGGCGAGGTGATCGACGAGGTGTATCGTCACACCGGCCAGAAGGAGACCGTGCTGTTCGCCGACGCGATCATGGCGCTGGGCTTCCGTCACGCGTTCCGCGCCGGCATCTCGTTCGGCAAGGACGACATGATCATCGCGCCGGACAAGGATCGTCTGGTCGACGAGACGCGCGAGCAGGTGAAGGACTTCGAGCAGCAATATCAGGACGGCCTGATCACGCAGCAGGAGAAGTACAACAAGGTGATCGACGCTTGGAGCCGTTGCGGCGACCAGGTCGCGAACTCGATGATGAACGAGATCAAGGCGGTCCGTCATTACGAGGACGGCCCGATGGAAGGCCGTGAGAAGCCGATCAACTCGATCTACATGATGGCCCACTCGGGTGCGCGTGGTAGCCCCGCGCAGATCAAGCAGCTGGCGGGCATGCGCGGCCTGATGGCCAAGCCGTCGGGCGAGATCATCGAAACGCCGATCATCTCGAACTTCAAGGAAGGTCTGACCGTTCTTGAATATTTCAACTCGACCCACGGCGCGCGTAAGGGCCTGGCCGACACCGCACTGAAGACGGCGAACTCGGGGTATCTGACCCGTCGTCTGGTGGACGTGTCGCAGGACTGCGTCATCATCGAAGAGGATTGCGGCACGACCCGCGCCCTCGAGATGAAGGCGATCGTGCAGGGCGGCTCGACCATCGCCTCGCTCGGCGAGCGTATCCTGGGCCGCACCACGGCCGAGGACATCGTCAACGCCAAGACCGGCGAAGTCATCATCGCATCGGGCGTCCTGCTCGACGAGCCGATGGTGGCGAAGATCGAGGCGGCGAACACCCAGTCGGTCAAGATCCGCAGCCCGCTGGTCTGCGAATCGAAGGTCGGCGTCTGCGGCAAGTGCTATGGCCGTGACCTCGCCCGCGGTACGCCGGTGAACATCGGCGAAGCGGTTGGCGTCATCGCGGCGCAGTCGATCGGTGAGCCGGGCACGCAGCTGACCATGCGTACCTTCCACATCGGTGGTGCGGCGCAGCTGAACGAGCAGTCGAACCTGGAAGCGGCGGTGGACGGTGTCGTCCAGTTCCGCGACCTGCGCCTGATCGTCGACCAGCGCGGTCGTCGCGTGGTGCTGAGCCGTTCGGGTGAGATCGCGATCGTCGACATGGACGGCCGCGAGCTGTCGGTCGACCGTATCCCCTACGGTGCCTATGTGCTGTTCGACGATGGCCACATCGTGTCGAAGGGCGACCGGATGGCCGAGTGGGATCCGTTCACCATGCCGGTGATCACCGAAAACCCCGGTACGGTGAAGTTCCAGGACCTGATCGAGGGCAAGACCCTGACCGAGCAGGTCGACGAAGCGACGGGTATCGCCCAGCGCGTCGTCACCGAGTACCGCGCCTCGACCAAGTCGAAGGAGGATCTGCGTCCGCGCATGACCCTGCTCGACGACAATTCGGGCGAGGCCGGTCGCTACATGCTGGCGCCGGGTGCGACGCTCTCGGTCGAGGACGGGGCGCAGGTGCAGGGCGGTGACGTTCTGGCCCGTGTCGCTCGCGAGTCGGCCAAGACCCGCGACATCACCGGCGGTCTGCCGCGCGTCGCCGAGCTGTTCGAGGCGCGCGTTCCCAAGGACTCGGCGATCATCGCCAAGGTCTCGGGTCGTGTCGTGTTCGGCAAGGACTATAAGGCGAAGCGCAAGATCGGCATCCAGCCCGAGGATGGCGGCGAGGTCGTCGAGTATCTGGTGCCCAAGTCGAAGGTGATCGACGTTCAGGAAGGCGACTACGTCAAGCGTGGCGACAACCTGATCGGCGGTTCGCCCGATCCGCACGACATTCTGGAAACGATGGGCGTGGAGCCGCTGGCCGAATATCTGGTCAGCGAAATCCAGGAAGTTTATCGACTCCAGGGCGTGAAGATCAACGACAAGCACATCGAGACGATCGTTCGTCAGATGCTGCAGAAGGTCGAGATCACCGACGGCGGCGACACCACGCTGTTGAAGGGCGAGCAGGTCGATCGCGAGGAAATGGACGCGATCAACGACAAGCTCGACGCGAACCAGGCGCGTGCGCAGGGCAAGCCCGTCCTGCTCGGCATCACCAAGGCGAGCTTGCAGACCCGCAGCTTCATCTCGGCGGCGTCGTTCCAGGAGACCACCCGCGTCCTCACCGAGGCGGCGGTCCAGGGCAAGCAGGACACGCTGATGGGCCTGAAGGAGAATGTCATCGTCGGCCGCCTGATCCCGGCGGGTACCGGTGCGGGCATGAACCGCCTGCGCGTGGCGGCCTCCAGCCGCGACGCGGCGCTCCGTGCGCAGCAGCGCAAGCTGGCCGAGGCGATCGTCGCGCCGGTCAGCGCGGCCGAGCAGCGGGCGGCGGAAAACGCCCGTTCGCCGCGGGAAGACGTCGGCACGGGCAATGACCCGCTGGCCGAGGTCGCGCCTTCGGGTCACGGCACCGATGCGGATGCCGGTGAGTATCTGAACGACTGATCCGGCTAACGGATTGGAAACAAAGGGCCGCCGTCCGGGCAACCGGGCGGCGGCTTTTTTTGGAACGCCGTCGATCGGGTTTATCGTTGACGCGGATGCGTGGCTGATCGAGAGGCCGACGCGACGAAAGTCCCGGATTTGCGCCGAATGGAGGGGGCGTAGAGCCGGATACGGGAACCGAAATGCCCTCCCAACCATATACGAATATTGGAGAAGATCCCGGACGCGCGCGGGTTGTTGGCGCGCCGATGGGACCCCGGAGACCTGAAATGACGTCCCCCGAGATTGACGAAGACTATTTCTACCAGCGTGCCGAAACCGAACTCGAACTGGCCCAGAAAGCGACCCACCCCGCTGCGGTTCGAGCCCATTACATTATCGCGAACCACTATCTGGATCGCGCCTATAACCAGCCCGCCCATGGCGAGGTGATCGAAGCGGCGGAGTAACGAAAAGGGGACCTGCGGGGCCCCCTTTTTTCCAAGGGCTGAGCCGGCCGATCGCCATTCAGCGATGCCTTTCCGTCCCTCGCCCCTCGCAGAGGGGAGAGGGTTGCGCAGACTTGGTCTTTGCGAGAGCAAAGGCTTAGTCGGAGCTGGGTGAGGGGTGGGTGCTCGCTCCGCGAGCGCGCGAGCCTTTAGGCTCGCTCAACCCCTCACCCAAGCTGCGCTAGCCAGCAGGCTGGCAAGCTCCGCTAACCCTCTCCCCTGTCCAGGGGAGAGGGAAGAGGAAATCCCGAATGTCGGTCCCGCCTAGTCTTCGCAACCCTCTCGCATCACGGAGGAGAAAGGGTAGGCGGGGCGGAATGGTGATACGACCTGGGGCATAGTAATACGGTGTTGAGTTGACGCGAGCCCCTCTCCTTCAGAGAAGTGGGGCGGGGCATCGCCGCGAACCCCACGCTTGCGGAGGCTCCCCACCCCAGCGATCTCCTGCCATGGTCCTCGCCGGGAACTCGGCGCACGGCGTCCCAATGGCGTTCGCCCGATCAGGGCGTCTTGGCCGCTGGGATCGGCGTATATTGCGTGGAGATCAGCCGCCACTGGCCGCGATCCAGTCGTGCGACATAGCGGGCTCGAACTGCTCGGGTCGTACCGTTGGGAAAGGTGATCGATCGCCTGGCGGTGACGAGTGCGACCGGACCCTGCGTCCTGACGACGACGTCATCGGTCGTGATGGGCGGCACCGGGGTCTTGGCGGTCGGCGTATAGAAGCCCAGCACCTGGGTGCGGGAATCGACATCGCCGATTGGTGAGATTTCCTCATAATCGGGGGCCAGCGTGTCGGCCAGTGCAGCGGGGTCGAACCGGCTCCGCGCCGTCTCGAAGCGGTCGACCAAGTGGCGCAACGGCGCCTCCTGGGCGGAGGCCGTCGGTGTCATGCCGATTCCCGCGACGGCCAGTCCCAAGGCCAGAATGTTCATTGCGATCCCCCTCTCATCCGGTCCGGCATCACAACCGATATCGGGCATCGGCGCAAGATGCGGAAGGATTGGCGATTCCCCGGTGCCCGACACCGACAGCCAGGTCACTCTATTGTCGTCGAAAACGAGAGTCGGTGGACTTGGAGGAAACCCGCGGTCGCTGATTAAGTCTTTGGGCAAACACAAGGAATATGGCGGCTGGGCGCGCGCGGCGGGAATGGGGCCTGGCGCGATGGCGGGCGAAGGCTCGACAGAGGCTCGGGCTGGCCATAGGCGGCAGCCATGGCCCTTTCCCGCCCGCATGACGCCCGCGTTTCGCTTCCCTTCCCGTCATGGGCCCCGGCTTCGGGCGGCGTGATGGCCTGGGTGGCCACCTATGCGCTGGCCATGGCGATCTTCTTTCGCACGGTGATCGCGAGCGGCTTCGATCTGGGCTTTGGCGAGCGGGGGGATGCGCTGATCGAGATGACCATTCTCGAACATTGGCGCAACGTCCTGTCGGGCGTGTCGCCCTGGGATGCGGCCTTCTACTTCCATCCCTATGGCGGCTCGCTGGGCTATAATGACGGCTATTTCCTCTATGGCCTGTCCTATTCGGTCTGGCGGCTGGTCGCGGACCCGTTCCATGCCGACACGCTCAACATCCTGACCTTCAAGACGATCGGGTTCGCCGCCGCCTATCATCTGGTGAAGCGGACGCTGGGCTGGGGGCGAGGGAGCGCGCTGCTGGTGGCGCTGCTCTGGAGCATCGCCAGCAATATCCACCTCCAGGCCGTCCATGCCCAGTTGCAGAGCGTCGCGCTGCTGCCGGTGGCGATGATCCTGGCGATAGGCTGTGTCCGCGCCGAGGGAGGCGGCGATCGCATCGCCGCGCGCTGGCGGGCGGTCGCGTTGGCTGCGCTGATGGCGGCGTGGCTGTTGACCTCCTATTACATGGCCTGGTTCACCATCTTTTCCGCCTGTCTGTTCGTGCTGTGCTGGGCGATGCTGAGCGGGAACGCCAGGCCCACCGCGCTGGCCGGGCTGGTCCGGCGACATGCCGGAACGCTGGCCTGGGGCGGCGGTGCCTTTGCCGTGCTGATCCTGCCCTTCCTGGCCGTCTATCTGCCCAAGCTGCGCGAGACGGGGGGCGAGGGCTATTATGAGATGCTCGGCTATCTGGTGACGCCGGGGATCGACATGATCAATGTCGGGCCGGGCAATTATCTGTGGGGCTGGCTCTTCCGCCCGCTGTTCGCGCTGCTGCACGCGCTGTTCCCCGACGACCCGCTATTGCCGGGGCGGGTGCTGGGCGGCGAGCATGAGGCGGGGTTCCCGCCGTTGCTGTGCGCGTTGCTGCTCGTCGCGGCGTGGCGGATCGTGGTGCGGCGGCGGATCGGGATCGCGGGGGAGACGCCGGTGGCGTGGCGCGCCTTTGCGCTGGCGATGATCGTCGCCTGGGCGCTGACGCTGCAATTCTGGGTGGCGTCGCCCTGGAACCTCGTCTTCTGGCTGGTGCCGGGGGCCAAGGGGCTGCGTACCGTGTCGCGCTATCAGTTGTGGCTGAGCCTGCCGTTCCTGCTGATCGTCCTGGCGGCGTGGCGCGAGCAGGCGGCGCGGCTGGCGGCCACGCGTCCCTGGTGGCTGGCGGGGATCGTCGCCTTGCTGGTCGCCGAGAATCTGAGCGCGGAGACGCCCAACCAGATCAGCCATGCCGTCCATCACGACGCGCTGGCGGCTATCCCCGCGCCGCCCCGCGACTGCGCGGTCTTCTACGTCGTCGCGACGCGGGTGAACGAGCCGCTCTATATCAATGCCGAGCTCAACGCGCTCTATCCGCACAATGTCGATGCGATGTTCCTGGCGGAGCGGTGGCGGGTGCCGACGATCAACGGCTTCTCGACCTTCAATCCGCCCGACTGGCATTTCGCCGATCCACAGGCGGCCGATTATGATGCGCGGGCGCGGGCCTATGTCCGGGCACATGGGCTGCGGCACGTCTGTCGGCTGGACATGCGGTCCGCGCGGCCGTGGAGCCGGATGGCGGGATAAGGATCTGGGGCAAAGAAAAGGGCGACCCCCGCAAAGGGGCCGCCCTTTCTTTAGCTCGCCAAGCGAACGGGTGCGGGGGTTGCCCCCCGCAGTCCGATTACTTGAGCTCGACGGTCGCGCCGGCTTCTTCGAGCTGCTTCTTGATCTTCTCGGCCTCGTCCTTGGCAATGCCTTCCTTGACGGGCTTCGGAGCGCCTTCGACCAGCGCCTTGGCTTCGGTCAGGCCCAGGCCGGTGATCGCACGGACTTCCTTGATGACGTTGATCTTCTTGCCACCGTCGCCGGTGAGGATCACGTCGAACTCGGTCTTCTCTTCAGCGGCCGGAGCAGCAGCGCCGCCAGCAGCAGGAGCAGCGGCAACGGCCGCAGCGGCCGAGACGCCCCACTTCTCTTCGAGCAGCTTCGAAAGCTCGGCGGCCTCGAGGACGGTCAGCTCGCTCAGCTGGTCAACCAGCGCGTTCAGGTCTGCCATGTTCTTATCTCCAATACGGGCCGTCTAAAATGGCCCGAGTGTGTCAGTTCAAATCGTATTCGCCCGAAGATCAGGCGGCTTCCTTGTCCTTGTCGGCATAAGCCGCGAGGACGCGGGCGATCTGCGCCGCGGGAGCCTGGGTGATGGTGGCCAGCTTCGTGGCAGGCGCCACGATGAGACCAACCAGCTTCGCCCGGAGCTCGTCCAGCGAGGGCAGAGTCGCCAGCGCCTGCACGCCTGCGACATCAAGGACATTCGCACCCATCGATCCGCCGACGATCTCGAACTTGTCGGTCGTCTTGGCGAATTCCACGGCCACCTTGGCGGCGGCCACGGGATCGATCGAGCTGGCGATGCCGACGGGACCCGTCAACATGTCAGCGACACCGGCATAGTCGGTGCCCTGGGCTGCGATCTTGGCAAGCCGGTTCTTCGAGACCTTGTAGGTCGCGCCGGCTTCCCGCATCTTCGTGCGCAGGGCCGTCGACTGGGCGACGGTCATGCCGTGGTTGCGGGTGATGACCACCACGCCAACCTCGTTGAAGTTGCGGTTCAGTTCGGCGACGGCCTGGGTCTTTTGATCGCGATCCATGCCATTCTCCATGGTTGGAACGACCGCGAACGGTCATCCCGGTTGCTTGACCGGGGGGTGTGACCACCCCTCGGGGTGTCCAGCGATGGGGAATGGGCAACCGACGCGTGAGAAACGCGGGGCAGACCGGGCGGGACCAGCGAGTGGCACGACCGGCAAAATCCTTTTCCCCGTCTCGGCAGGTAATTAAGCCAGGGCATATTCCCCGGCACCTGCTGTCTAGGACGGAATCCGAACGGGCAAGCCCATCCGGATGCGGGGCTGCCCTTAGGCCGATTGTCATGGGGAGTCAAGCAGACGAGCGACATGAATAGGGTGTCATATGTAAGTCATGACTGCGTCATGGTCGTGACGCCGAAATGAAGCCTGTGTGACTTGGTTGCGCGGCAAAGCCGGACCCAAGCCGCGTTTGTGCAGCGGCGCGGCACCGGGGGATTTTTCATGTCCGATATCAATAACATGGTTGCCTATGACGATGGCGACATCGATACCAACCGTTCGACCAACACGCATATGAGCGACCTGATCGCCACCCGCCTGTCGCGCCGCCAGACGCTGCGCCACGGGGTTTCGGCGATGACCACCGCGCTGTTCGGCGGCATGTTGCTGGCGGGCTGCGACGACGAGAATCCGCAGGCCGTGACCGCCACGGCGGCAGGCAGCACCGCCAGCGTCGCGGCGGGGCGCGCGGTCACGCTGACCGGTACGGTGAGCAGCGGCCAAGTCGCCAACGTCAACTGGAGCCAGACGGCGGGGCCGTCGGTCACGCTGACCAACGCCAACCAGCTCGTCGCCACGTTCCGCGCGCCCGCCGTGGCGACCGCGACCCAGCTGGCGTTCAAGCTGGAGATCACCAGCCGCGACGGCCTGGTCACCAACAACAGCGTGACGATCACGGTAACGCCGATCGCGCTCGACTTCACCGCCGTCCCGCACAGCCTGGCGGACGTGGTGACGGTGCCCTCGGGCTATAGCGTCAGCGTGCTCTATCGTCTGGGTGATCCGATCGCCTCGGGCGTGGCGGCGGCGGCCAATAACGGCACCGACAGCAATTTCGCGCAGCGCGCGGGCGACCATCATGACGGCATGAGCTATTTCGGCCTCGCCGCCAGCGGGGCGAACCCCGATCCGACCAACAGCACGCGCGGGCTGCTCGTCCTGAATCACGAGAACATCACCCAGCTCTATCTGCACGCCAACGGCCCCACGCCGTCGCCGCGCCCCGAATCGGAGGCGATCAAGGAGATCGAGTGCCACGGCGTCTCGGTGGTCGAGGTCACCCGCACGAACGGCGCCTGGACCTATGTCCAGGCCTCGGCGCTGAACCGTCGCATCACCCCCAACACCCCGATGGCGTTCAGCGGCCCGGTGAAGGGCAATGCCTGGCTGAAGACCGCCTATTCGACCGATGGCACGGGCGGGCGCGGTACGATCAACAACTGCGCCAACGGCACGATGGCGTGGAACACCTATCTGACCAACGAGGAAAATTGGGCGGGCTATTTCCGTCGCACCAGCGGCGATGCGGCGGTGCGCGCCGCCACGACGGCTAAGCAGAATGTCTCGCTCGCCCGCTATGGCATCAACGAGGGGCGTTCGGGCAATTATGGCTGGACGACCGTCACGCCGTCGGATTCGTCGAGCACGGTCTTCCGCCGCTGGAACGCGACCGCCAATGCCGCGCTGGCGGCGGACGGCACCGCCGATTTCCGGCACGAGCCGTTCCAGTTCGGCTGGGTGGTCGAGATCGATCCGTTCAACCCCAGCTCGACCCCGCGCAAGCGCACCGCGCTCGGCCGCATGAACCACGAAGGCTGCCAGAGCGGCCGGATGATCGCGGGCGTCCGCCCCGCCTTCTACATGGGTGACGATGCGCAGAACGAATATATCTACAAATTCGTCTCGGCCACGCCGTGGAGCGCCTCGGACGCCAGCGCCAGCGACCGTCTGGCGGTGGGCGACAAATATCTCGACAACGGCACGCTCTATGTCGCCAAGTTCAATGCGGACGGCACCGGCACGTGGATGCCGCTGGTGTTCGGTCAGAACGGGCTGACCGCCTCGAACAGCGTCTATCCCTTCGCTGACCAAGCCGATGTCCTGATCAACACGCGGCTGGCGGGCGATGCGCTGGGCGCGACCAAGATGGACCGGCCGGAGTGGACTGCGGTCAATCCGGCGACCGGCGAGATGTATTGCACGCTGACCAACAACGCTTCGCGCCGCCCGGTCGCCTCGGGCAGCCTGACCGGGGTCGATGCGGCCAATCCGCGCGCCTATGTCGATTCGCCCTCGACCTCGGTCGGCAACCGCAACGGCCATATCATCCGCATCCGCGAGGCGAACGACACGACCGAGGCGACCAGCTTCACCTGGGACGTGTACGCCTTCGGGGCGGGGGCGGACCTGGATGCGACGAACATCAACCTGTCGGGGCTGGACGCGACCAACGACTTCTCGTCGCCCGACGGCCTGTGGTTCAGCCTGCCGAGCAATGTCGCCGGGCAGCAGACGCCGGTGATGTGGATCCAGACCGATGACGGCGCCTTCACCGACGTCACCAACTGCATGATGCTGGCCGCGATCCCCGGCCGGGTCGGCGATGGCGGCACGCGTTCGGTGACGAGCAGCGCAGGGAGCGCCTCGGCGACCGTCACCACCCGGATCGGCAAGGCGCCGGGCGTAACGCTGAAGCGTTTCCTGGTGGGGCCGAAACAATGCGAGATCACCGGCATCCATTCGACGCCGGACGGCACCTCGGTCTTCGTCAACATCCAGCATCCGGGCGAGGACGCCAGCAGCGTCGCCGCGCCGACCAGCAACTGGCCCGACAGCCAGAGCGGCAGCGCGGCCGCGACGGTCCGCCCGCGCTCGGCCACGATCGTCATCACCAAGAATGACGGCGGCGTCGTCGCGATCTGATCGGCTGGTCGCATCGTGACCCCATGAGGGGGCGGGAAGTGATTGCCTTCCCGCCCCCTTTCGCGTTCAAGGGCGGGCGGACAAGGGAGGGGCGGCATGACGACGACACGGCGCGAGGTGATGGCGGGCGCGGCCGCGATCGGGCTGGGGACGGCGATCGGGCCGGTGCTGGCGCAGGTGCCGGGCCGCGACAGGCTGATCGCGGGCACCTATGCCAATGAAGGGGGCCGGGGCCTCTATCCGATCGTCGATGGCCGTGTGGGGCCGCCGGTGGCGGGGATCGTCAACGCCTCTTACGGCGTGGGCAACGGGCCGGGTGGCGCCTTTTACCTGTTGCGGGAGCAGGCGGAGGGGCGCGTCACCGGCTATGGCCCCGGCTGGGCGTCGCGGGGCGGAGCGTCGACCGGCGGGGCCGATCCCTGCCATGTCGCGCTCGACCGGTCCTCGGCCTGTCTGGCGGTCGCCAATTATTCCAGCGGCTCGGTCGCCTTCTATCGGCTCGACCGGCGGACCGGCGCGCCGGGCGAGGCGCAGGTCTTTCGCCATCAGGGTCACGGCCCCAATGCCGAGCGGCAGGCGGGGCCGCATGCGCATTGGGTGGGGTTCAGCCCCGACCGGCGCTGGCTGCACGCGGTCGATCTGGGGGCGGATGCGATCTTCGCCTATCGCTTCGACCCCGCCGCGCGGACGCTGGCCGAGCCGGTGATCGGCTGGCAGGCCCCGGCGGGGGCGGGGCCGCGCCACATGGTCCGCCACCCGACCCTGCCGCGCGCCTATGTCGCCTGCGAGTTGCAGCCCAGGCTGTTGGTCCTCGACGCGCTGCCCGAGGGACGCTTCCGCACGGCGGGCGAACGGGCGCTGCTGGCCGAGGGCACAGCCACACCCTCCTATGCGGCGCATATCGCGATCGATCGGGCGGGGCGGACGCTCTATGTCTCCAATCGCGGGGCGAACAGCATCACCGTCTTCCGCCTGAACGCCAAGGGCGATCCCGAGCCGGTCCAGCATGTCCCGACCGGCGGCGACTGGCCGCGCTTCTTCCTGCTGCGCGAGGGGCGGGGCGAGATGCTGGTCGCGAACGAGCGTTCGGGTACGGTGAACGCCTTCCGGATCGGCAAGGACGGCCGCCTGACCGCCACCGGCCGCAGCATCGCCATTCCGGGCGTGGTCTTCCTCGCCGAGGTTTGAGGGGCGCACTCCAACCCCGTTCTTGAGTGGATCGCCATTCCGCGATGCCTTTCCTTCCCTCGCCCCTCGCAGAGGGGAGAGGGTTGCGCAGACTTGGTCTTTGCATAGCAAAGGCCTAGTCGGAGCTGGGTGAGGGGTGGGCGCTCGCTTTGGCGAGCGCCGCGAGCCTTTGGGCTCGCTCAACCCCTCACCCAAGCTGCGCTAGCCAGCAGGCTGGCAAGCTTCGCTTCCCCTCTCCCCTGTCCAGGGGAGAGGGGAAGACGCAATCGTGAATGTCGCTCCCCCCTAGGCGGCGGCGCCTTGCGCCAAGTTCCGCTGGTATCACGGCAAGTTATTGGCGGTGGCCGACGGACAGGCTCTTGGCTAGGTTCGATCGACATTCCACGCCTTTCCATCCTGAGCGACCAGAGCCTCCATGCGTTTCTTCCAACCCCTGCTGGCCGGCGCCACCCTGTCCGGCCGTCTGCTCGCCTGTATCGGGGCGGTCATCGGC
Source organism: Sphingomonas sp. 1185 (assembly GCF_040544655.1). Taxonomy (NCBI): domain Bacteria; kingdom Pseudomonadati; phylum Pseudomonadota; class Alphaproteobacteria; order Sphingomonadales; family Sphingomonadaceae; genus Sphingomonas; species Sphingomonas sp. 1185. The sequence continues at coordinate 80,874 of NZ_JBEPKL010000009.1, read as the reverse complement.
ATCGCGCTGACCATTATCGTATGTGGCGGGTTGCCCCCGCTGGGCCCCGACCTGCCGATCATCGTCGCGCCGCTGGGGGCGTCCGCCGTGCTGGTCTTCGCCGTCCCCGCCAGCCCGCTCGCGCAGCCCTGGTCGGTGGTCGGGGGCAATGTCCTGTCCACGCTGGTCGGAGTGGCGATGTTCCATGCGATCCCTTCGCTGCCGCTGGCGGCGGGATGCGCGGTGGGCGGGGCGATCCTGGTCATGTCGCTGGCCCGGTGCCTGCACCCGCCGGGCGGGGCGGCCGCGCTGACCGCGGTGATCGGCAGCCAGGGCATTCACGCGGCGGGCTTTTCCTTCGCCTTCGCTCCGGTGGCGATCAACTCGATCGCCCTGGTGGCGCTGGGCATGTTCTTCCACCGCGCGACGGGGCGCAGCTATCCGCACGAACCGGGCGTGACCCCACCCGCGCCCGCCGCCGTCATCCGGCCGGAGGATGTCGAGGCGGCGCTGGCGGACATGCATGAGAGCTTCGACATCGCGCGCGAGGATCTCGACATGCTGCTCGCCCATGCCGAGCGCCATGCGCGGGCGAGGACATAGCCCAACGAAAAAGGCCCGCCCCCCGCATGGAGGGACGGGCCTTTCGCGTCATCCGGTCGTGCCGATCAGCGATACTTGCCGCTAAACGAGACGCCGATGATGCGCGGTTCGTTGAACACGGCCGCCATATAGTTCTCGATCACGCCCTTGAGGTTCTTCTCGTTCGTGATGTTGCGGGCGAAGACCGACAGGCTCCAGTCGTCGTTCGGCGCGGAATAGCCGATGCTCAGGCCGCCCTCGAAATTGCCGTTCGAGGTGAACTCCTTGGTCCGGTACAGGACGAAGTTCGTATAGCCCTGAAGGTTCCAGTCGGTCGAGATGAACGCCTTGCCGCCATCGGACAGCGGCAGGTCGTACTTGGCCGCCAGGTTGACGTTATATTCCGGCGCGTTGGGCAGCGGGTTGCCGTCGATCGGCACGAAGAACGCGTTCGCCCCGAAGATGCGGCGTGTCGTCACCGGGCCGTTCAGCACGGTGCAGACCATCACGCCGTTCAGGCCGCAGGTCTGGACGCTGACATTGCGGTCGCGGATTTCCGAATGCAGCAGGCTGACGCCCGCCGACAGCGCCAGGTTGCGCACCGGCAGCCACTGGGCATCGGCTTCCAGACCGTAGGCGACGGCCTTGTCGGCGTTGAGGAGTACGCCGTTGCCGTCCGAGTCGTTGCCGTTCAGCTGGATGTTCTTCACGCGGTACGCGAAGGCGGCAGCGTTCAGGCGCAGCGTGTTGTCGAACAGCTTCGACTTGAAGCCGGTCTCGAACGACAGGTTCGTCTCCGAACCGGCGGTCGAGAAGTCCGAATTGAACACCGCCGAGCGACCCTGGATGGTCGGACCCCGGAAGCCCTGCGCCGCGCGGACATAGACGTTCAGGTTCGGATTGACCTCATAGAGCGCCGACAGGTCCCAGCTGGGCTGGGTGTCCGACAGACGCACGTCGCGGCGACCACGATAGGTCGAGACGCCGGCGGCGCTGTCGGCGGTGCGCAGCAGCTGGGTCCGCTTGGTATCCTCGCTGATCCGGCCACCGGCGGTCAGGGTCAGGCGGTCGGTCGCCTGATAGCTGACCTGCCCGAACACGCCCCAGCTGGTGTTGACGTCGTGCAGGCGGACCCAGTTGTTCGGGTTCGCCCCGATCAGGAACGCGCGCTGGTAGAAGTCGGTGATGTCGCGGCTGTCGAAATAGATGCCGCCGACCTGCCACTTGAACGGCCCGCTGCCGGTCGAGGCGAGGCGGACTTCCTGCGTCCACTGGTCGAGCCCGCGGACCTGGCCCATGCTCAGGCCATAGCCATTGGCCACGCCGTTGACCGGGAAGTTGGCCGCCGCGCCGCCATCGGTGTCGCCCTTGCTGAAACCGGCCGTGGTCTCATAGGCGGTGATCGAGGTCAGCTCGGCCGCGCCCAGGTCCCAGGCGGCGCGCAGCGAGGTGCCTTGCGTGTCATAGGACTGCGGATTGCCGCGCCCTTCGTCATAGGCCACCCGGTCGCGCGGTTCGGCCGAGACGTCGCGCGAACCCTTCTTGATCGCGCCGCGATGGAACAGGGTCGAGGTGCCGTCATACCAGCGGGCATGGCCCGACAGGTTGAACGACAGCGTATCGGTCGGCGTGAAGAGCAGCTGGAGGCGGACGTCGCGCTCGGTGAAGCCGCCCATCGCGTCCTTCTTCGGAGTCAGCGTGCCGTCGGCGCTGGGACCCGAATAGACATTGTCGACCCAATCGTCGCGGTGCTGCACCAGCGCCGACAGGCGGAAGGCCAGCACGTCGCGGATCAGGGGGCCGCCGACACCGGCGTCCATGCTGATCGTGTTGTAGCTGCCGATCGAGGCGGTCGCGCGGCTCTGGAAGCTCTGCGTCGGCTTGATCGTGTCGAACTTGATGATGCCCGCGGTCGTGTTGCGACCGAACAGCGAGCCCTGCGGCCCGCGCAGCACCTCGACCTGGTCGACGTCGAACACCGGGTTCGACTTCAGCACGACATGCTCCAGCACCACATCGTCCTGGATGATCGACACCGGCTGCGACGCGCCGAGGTAGAAGTCGATATTGCCCAGGCCGCGAATATAGAAGCGCGGGAAGATGCGGCCGGTGGTGGTTTCGGCATACAGGCCGGGCACCCGGCCCGACAGCGCCAGAATGTCCTCGCCGCCCTGCTGGAAGGCGCGCAGGTTCGAACCGCTGACCACGCCCACCGACACGGGCACGCGGTTCAGATTTTCCGAGCGACGCTCGGCGGTGACGGTGATCTCGCCCAGCCCCTGTTCGGGGCCATTGTCGGCCGGGGTGGCCGCCGCCTGATCGGCGGTCTGGGCAAAGGCGGGCACGGCCGCCAGCGTTCCCCACGCCGCGCCCAGCAGCGCCACGGTCTTGATTACGGATTTCATGTCGTTCCCCACGCTCGGCGGATCGGTCGATGCCGTCCGCCCGATTGATTTTCTCCCGGTACGCCGAGCGGTTAAAAGTGCATTATGGCGCTTACGTGACAGGACTGATGCGCAAAAAGCACAGCGCGACATGAAAAATTCATGACGACATGGCGCGACCGTCATGCGAAGTTGTGCCCCGGCCAGATTGCGTCCTGCCCGCCGTTGCGGGGGCGGATCGGAACGGCCGGGAGGCAGCCATGACAGGGCGGAGCAGCGGAAATGCAGGGGGAACACAGGCAATGGCGGTCCACGAAACCTCGCCTGTCGCCCACCGGCAAAGGGGCCGGAATCCCGCTTCTGTCACATTGCTGTAACAGTGTTTTGCTTGACGCGGGGCGTTCGGCTGGTCAGGGGGGCGGCGTTCGTGCAAGCTTCGATCCCAGGGTCCATTTCGACGGTCCGGCGTTCCGCCGTGGCCCGCAAAGCCATGGGTGCTGAACACGCACGCTATCGGATCACTATCGGGGTTACCGACTGATGTTCGCCTGGTTCCAACGCCTCCTGCCGAAGACGGGGAATTTCTTCGAGCTGTTCGAGGCGCAAGCCGCCACCATCCTGGCGGGGGCCGAAGCCACCGTCCGGCTGTTCGATACGCAGGGCAATACCGCCCACGAGATCGCCGCCGTCGCCGCGCGCGAGCATGAGGCCGACGCGATCACGCGCGATGTGCTGACCTCGGTCCGCTCGACCTTCCTGACGCCGTTCGACCGCGCCTCGATCACCTCGCTGATCGGTTCGCTGGACGATACGATCGACGAGATGCACGCCGCCGCCACCGCGATCGGCCTGTACCGTGTGACCAGCTTCGCGCCCGAGATGCGCGAAATGGCGGCGGTCGCGGTCGAGGCGGCCAAGCTGACCGTCGAGGCGATGCCGCTGATGCGCGACGTCGCGCGCAACGGCGACCGGCTCCACGCGCTGACCGAAGAGCTGGTCCGGCTGGAAGGGCGTGCCGACGAGATCCATGCGGCGGGCCTGAAGCGCACGCTGGACGAATGCGGCGAGCGCGACACGCTGCGCTTCGTGATCGAGAAGGAAGTGTACAAGCATCTGGAGCGCATCCTCGACGCGTTCGAGGATGTCGCCGACGAGATCGACGGCATCGTCATCGATCACGCCTGAGGCGTCGGAGATGCACGAACTCGCCTTTCCGTTGCTGGTCGGCCTGATCCTGGTCGCGCTGGCGTTCGATTATCTCAACGGGCTGCACGACGCGGCCAATTCGATCGCGACGGTGGTGGCGACCCGGCTGCTGCCGCCGGTCGCGGCGGTGGGCTTTGCCGCCTTCTTCAACTTCGCGGCCTATTTCCTGACCGTCGCCTTTCCCAGCCTGCACAAGGTGGCCGAGACGATCGGCAAGGGCCTGATCGACCAGAGCATCGTCACCCCAGCCGTCATTTTCGGCGCGCTGGGCGGGGCGATGGCCTGGAACGTCATCACCTGGCTGCGCGGCATCCCCTCGTCGAGCAGCCATGCGCTGGTCGGCGGTCTGGTCGGCGCGGGCGTGGCGCATGCGGGCATGGACGCGGTGAAGTGGGCGGGTCTCAACAAGACGCTGCTCGCCATCGTGCTGTCGCCGATGCTGGGCATGATGCTGGCCATGCTGGTCATGCTGGCGAGCAGCTGGGCCATGCGCCGGTCGAGCGCGGGACAGGCGGAGCGCAGCTTCCGCGCGATGCACCTGGTCTCCTCGGCGGCCTATTCGCTCAGCCATGGGCTGAACGACGCGCAGAAGACGATGGGGATCATCACCGTCCTCCTCTATTCGACCGGGCGGCTGTCCGGCCCGTTCGAGGTGCCGCACTGGGTCGCCATCTCCTGCTATGTCGCGATCGCGCTGGGCACGATGACCGGCGGTTGGCGCATCATCGAGACGATGGGCACGCGCATCACCAAGCTGTCGCAGCACCAGGGGTTCAGCGCCTCGACCGCTGGCTCGATCGTGATCTTCTGCGCCTCGGCGCTCGGCATTCCGGTGTCGACCACCCATACCATCACCGGCTCGATCATCGGCGCGGGGGTGGCACGGCGCGCCTCGGCAGTGCGCTGGGGCGTGGCGGGCAATGTGGTGATCGCCTGGATCATCACCATCCCCGCCTCGGCGGTGATGGGGGCGGGCTTCTACCTGCTGACCCGGTTGTTCTGACAAGGGGGAGGGCGAAGGTCCTCCCCTTTTCGTTGGGCATAATCCTACTCTCCGTTCAGCCTGAGCGAAGTCGAAGGCCAAGGGATTCGGTTCGCGCAGAGGACACCGAGAGCGCCTTCTCCAGAACGCCACCTCAACATCCTTCTGTTCCCCGGCGAAGGCCGGGGCCCAGTTGCTATATACTGGGAGGTGCGCGGCGTCGGTGCGTGGGAGGCAAGAGCGGCCCGCCGTCGATGGTGGGCCGCAACTGGGCCCCGGCCTTCGCCGGGGAACGGAGCAGCATTGAGGGGGGCGTTATCTCAAAGAACGCAATCTCTGCGTTCTCCGCGCCTCTGCGCGAGCCGAATCCCTTGGCCTTCGACTTCGCTCAGGCTGAACGGAGGTGGGTTGTGGGGCGGACTCCTCCATCCGCCCCCACGACCTCAAGACCCCGTGACCGGTCCCCCGGCCGCCTGGAACAGCGCGACCGAGTCGGTCATGCGCGCTGCCTTGGCCTGGATCAACTGCGACCGGGCCTGCGCGTCGGTCGCGGTGGCGTTGAGCAGCTGCAAGGTCCCGACATCGCCCAGCGCAAGCTGCCGCCGTGCGAAGGTCAGTGCCTGGCCCGCCGCGTTGCTCGCCCGCTGCGCCGCGTCGAGCGCCTGCGCGTCGGTGGACAGGCCGGTCAGCGAGTTGGCGACATCGCCGAACGCCTGGAGCACCGCCTGGCGATATTGCGCCTTGGCACCCTCCAGCGCCGCCTCGGCCGCCTTTTGCTGGTGGCGCAGCGCATTGGCGTGGAACAGCGGCTGGGTGATCCCGCCGAGCAGCGCCCAGAAGGGATTGCCGCTCTTGAACATGTCGCCGAAATTCTGTGCCGAGCCGCCCGCATTGGCGGAAAGCTGGATACTGGGTAGTCGCGCGGCGATGGCGGCGCCGACATCGGCCCCGGCGCCCCGCAACTGGGCTTCGGCGGCCAGCACGTCGGGACGGCGATGGACCAGATCGGAAGGGACGATGGCGGGCAGCTCGGTCGGCAGCGTCAGCTGCGTCAGCTCGGGCAGCGGCGGCAGCGCCGATCCCGCCGGGCGGCCGATCAGCGTCGCGATGATGGTGCGCTGCGCCGCCTCGGCACGGACCAGCGGGGGCAGCGCGCCCTCGGCGGTCGCCAGCGCGGCCTGTTGCGTCGAGACGTCCGACGCACCGACCGCGCCCAGCCGCTGCCGCTGTTGCAGCGCGCCCAATATGTCGCGATTGACCTGCACCGCGGTCTGCGCGGCGGCGACCTGTTCGGCCAGGCTCGCCCGCTCGATCAGCGCGGTGACGAGGTTCGCCGCGACCGTCATCCGTGCCGCGTCCAGCTGGTGCCGCTCGACCTCGGCGCGTGCGGCGGCGGAGCGGACCTGCGCGCGGTTCCCGCCGAACGCGTCGACGTCATAGGAGACGCTGACCTGCGCGGTGTGCAGCGTATAAAGCTGCTGGTTCTGGTCGGCGACCGCCGGCGACAGGGCGTTGGACACGCGGGTCCGCTGCGCCTGATAGTTCAGGCCCCCTTGCGGGAACAGCAGCGAGCCGCGCGTCGCCCGCGCCTGTTCCTGCGCCTGCTTCAGCGAGGCTTGCGCGACGGCCACGTCGTTATTGTGCGCCAGCGCCTCGGCGACCAGCGCATCGAGCTGGGCATTGCCGAAGGCATGCCACCATTGGGGCGCGACGGCGGCGGACACCGTCTGCGCCGGGCCGGTCGCGGGTGCGATGACCGGCGTAGGCGCCAGCGGCGGTAGGCTGGCATGCGCGTCCAGGTCATGCGGTCCTACGGCGCAGCCCGAGATACTGGCCGAAACGCACGCCAGCAGCGGCAGGGTCAGGAAACGCTTCATGCCGGAATCCCAGAGTCGGAGATATTGGTATCGTCCTGGTCGTCGACCATCGGATCATGCTTCTTCTTGCGCTGCGACAGCGGCAGGCGGGTCGAATAGCGGCTGATGAGCACCGGCAGGACCAGCAGGATCAGCACGGGGGCCAGCGTCATGCCGCCGACCACGACCAGCGCCAGCGGCTTCTGCACCTGGCTGCCGATCCCGTGCGAGAGTGCGGCGGGCAGCAGGCCGATCGCGGCGACCAGACAGGTCATGACGACCGGGCGCAGGCTGTTCTTGACGGTGTTGGCCAGCGCATTCTCACGCGGGGCGCCTTCGTCGATCGTGTTGTTGAAGGTGGTGACGACCAGGATGCCGTCCATCACTGCGATGCCGAACAAAGCCACGAAGCCGATCGCCGCCGAGATGCTGAACGCCGTGCCGGTCAAGGCGAGGGCCAGCACACCGCCCACGATCGCCATCGGGATCGCGGAGAAGGCGAGCAGGCTGTCGCGCATCGATCCGAAATTGGCATAGAGCAGCAGCAGGATGAGCACGAGGCTGATCGGGACCACGATCTCCAGACGGGCGATCGCGTTCTTCAGGTTATCCAGCTCGCCCGCCCATTCCAGGTGATAGCCCGGCGGCAGGTGGACATTCTGGTTGATCCGTGCGCGCGCCTCCTCGACCGCGCCGCCCAGATCGCGGCCGCGCACCGAGAATTTGATCGGAACATAGCGTTCCTGATGCTCGCGATAGATGAACGAGGCGCCGCTGGTCAGCTTGACGTTCGCCACCTCGGACAGCGGCACCTGGATGGTCCCGTTGCCGTCGGGGGAGGGCGCGCCGATCGTGATGTTGCGCACCGATTCCAGCGAATCGCGCTGGGCGGGCTTCAACCGTACGATGATCGGGAAGTGGCGATCGGTGCCGGGTTCGTACAGGTCGGCGGGCGACTGGCCACCGATGGCGGCGGCTACCGTCTGGTTGATGTCGTCGGGCGTCAGGCCATAGCGCGCGGCCTTGGCGCGGTCGACGTCGATCCGCACGGTCGGCTGGCCCAGGATCTCGAACACGCCGAGATCCTCGATGCCCTTCACCTTGGCCATCTGCGCCTTGATCTGGTTGGCCAGCTTTTCCAGCGTGACGAGGTCGGGGCCGAACAGCTTGATCGAATTGGCGCCCTTCACGCCCGAGGCGGCTTCCTCGACATTATCCTCGATGATCTGCGAGAAGGAGAAGTCGACGCCCGGATATTTCTTGGCGAGGCGGCTCGACAGTTCCTCGATCAGCTTCTCCTTGGTCATTCCGCTCGGCCAGCTGTCGAAGGGCTTGAGCGGCACAAAGAACTCGATGTTGAAGAAGCCGGTCGCATCGGTGCCGTCGTCCGGGCGGCCATGCGCGGACAGGACCGCCGTGGTCTCCGGATAGCTGGCGATGATCTTGCGCACCTCGTTGGTCACCTTCTCGCCCGCCTCGAGGCTGATCGAGGAGGGGAGGGTGGCGCGGATGTACATATTGCCTTCTTCGAGGTGCGGCAGGAACTCGATGCCCAGCGAGCGCACGCCGACGATGGCGAGGCCCATCATCAGCAGGCCGCCGCCGATCGTCACGATCTTGTTGCGCAGCGCAAAGGACGCGGCGGGTTCATAGACGGCACGCAGCTTGCCGACGATGAACGTCTCGGTCTCGGCCAGCTTGTCCGGTAGCAGCAGCGTCGAGAGGACGGGGGCGACGGTGAAGGTCGCGAGCAGGCCGCCGGTGATGGCATAGGCATAGGTCTTGGCCATCGGGCCGAAGATATGCCCCTCCACGCCGGTCAGGGTGAACAGCGGCAGGAAGCTGGCGATGATGATCGCGGCGGCGAAGAAGATGCCGCGGCTGACCTCGGACGAGGCGCCCAGCACCGCGCCGAAGCGGCTGGCCAGGGTATAGCGGCCCTGGCCGCTCTCCACCGCGGTCGAGCGTTCGACCATGTGGCGGAAGATATTCTCGACCATGATGACGCAGGCATCGACGACGAGGCCGAAGTCGAGCGCTCCGACCGACAACAGGTTCGCACTCTCGCCCTGGAGCACGAGGATCAGGATCGCGAAGGCCAGCGCGAAGGGGATGGTGGCCGCCACGATGATCGCCGAGCGCAGATTGCCGAGGAACAGCCATTGCAGCGCGAAGATCAGCAGGATGCCGACCACCATGTTTTCCATGACGGTGTGGATGGTCAGGTTGATCAGGTCGGACCGGTCGTAGATCCGCTCCAGATGGACGCCGGGGGGCAGGATGCCGCTGTCGTTGATGTTGGCGACCTCGGCCTGCACGGCCTTGATCGTCGGCATCGACTGGGCGCCGCGCTGCATCAGGACGATGCCCTGCACGATGTCGTCGTCGTTATTGTAACCGGCGATGCCCATGCGCGGCGCGTTGCCGATCTTGACGGTGGCAACGTCCTTGACGAGCACGGGCTGGCCACCCGCCTGGCCGACCAGGACGTTCTGGATCGCGTCGGGCGACTGGATCAGGCCGATGCCGCGCACGATCGCGGCCTGTTCGCCGAAGTTGATCGTCTGGCCGCCGACATTGCCGTCGCTCTTGGACAGCGCCGCGAGCACCTGCGACACGGTCACGCCGTGCGCGTTCAGCCGGTTCTGGTCGATCACCACGTCATAGGCGCGCAGCTTGCCGCCCCAGCCGGTGACGTCGATGACGCCCGGAATCCGCTTGAACCGGCGCTGGAGCACCCAGTCCTGCAACGTCTTCAGGTCCATCACCGAATAGCCCTTGGGCGCGGAGATGCGGTAGCGATAGATCTCGCCCACCGGCGAGGTCGGCGACAGCGTCGGCTGTGCGCCGCCCGCCAGCGGAGGCAGCTGCGACAGGCGGTTGATGACCTGCTGGCGTGCCTGCTCATTGGTGTAGTCGTAGGTGAACTGGATCTTGATGTCCGACAGGCCGAACAGGCTGATCGCGCGGATCGCGGTCAGGTGCGGGATGCCCGCCATCTGGACCTCGATCGGGATGGTGACGTTGCGCTCCATCTCCTCGGCCGACAGGCCTTGGGTCTGGGTGATGACCTCGACCATCGGGGGCACGGGATCGGGATAGGCTTCGATGTTGAGGTTGATGAAACCGATGACGCCGGCGACGATCATCGCGAAGAAGAGGCCGACGATCAGCAGTCGCTGACGCAGCGCGAAGCTGACGATGCGGTTCATTATTCGCCGATCCCCGCTTCGTTGACGAACAGCGCGCCCGAGGTGACGATCTTTTCGCCCGGCTTCAGGCCCGACGTGATGGTGACCAGCCCATTGGCCGAGTCGCCGGTCGTCACGTCGCGCGCGACCAGCAGGCCGTCGGGCCGCATGATCCAGACGCGCGCCGCGTCGCCTTCATGGATGACGGCGGCGGCGGGGACGCGAATCGCCTGACCCGCACCCCGGTGCTGGATCGCGAAGCTGGCGAACATCTGCGGCTTCAGCGCCTTGTCGGGGTTGGGGATCGAGGCACGCACCGGCAGGCGGTGGGTCTGCGGGTCGAGCGCGGCGCCGACCAGGTCGATGGTGGCGTGGAAGACGCGGCCGGGGATGGCGGGCGTCGTCACCTCGACGGGATCGCCGACGCGGACATTCTCGGCATCGCTCTCGGCCACCTGCGCGACCAGCCAGACGCGCGAGGGGTCGGTGATCGTCATCACCGGCTTGTCGCCGCCCTGCGAGACATATTGCCCCGGCGCGACATCGCGCGAGGCGACGACGCCGCTGATCGGTGCGTGCAGCGTGGTGATGTCGTGGATGCCCGCGACCTCGCCGACATTCTCCAGCCGGTTGATCTCGCCCTGCGACTTGCCGAGGATCGCCAGCTTGTCGCGCGCGGCGCCCAGCGAGGCGGCGGCGGTGCGCGCGGTCGCCTGCGCGGCGGCCAGGTCGACCTTGGCCTGCTGATAATCCTTCAGCGCGCCGCCCGCGGTCTCATAGATTTGCTGCTGGCGGTCGGCATTGCGCTGCGCCGCGACCAACTGCGCCTGCGCATTCTGATAGGCCGCGCGGGCCGAGAACAGCCCCGAGCGCGCATCGACGAAATCGCTGGTCTTGATCTGCAAAAGCGGCTGGCCCTGGCGCACCGCCTGGCCCGCCTCGGCCAGCACGCGCACGACCTGCCCCGCATAGGGCATCAGCACGGGGGTCGAGCGGGTCGCATCGACCGTGATCGCGCCCGTCGCCATGGTCTGGTCGCCCGAGGCCCCCAGCCCGACGCGCACCGTCGGCATCGCCGCCAGCTGCTCCCTGGACAGGCGCAGCGTGCCCGGCGGCGGCGGGGCGGGGGGCGTTTCCTCCTTGTGGGTCAGCTTGCCGATGACCGTGATCAGGATCAGCGCGCCCACCAGCACGGCGGCGGCGATCCCGATCCAGCGCCATTGCTGCGCGGAGGACAGGCGGCGGGTTTCGGGTAATGTCGCGTCGGCAGGATTGACGTGCATCGGAGTCTTTCGGCGCAAGGATCGGAATTGCTTCGGCCGATACGGGCAAGGCTCTGACGCTTTCCTTGCGGAAATCTTACGAGACGTTCATCTGTGCGGGCATTGCGGCATCGATGGCGATGCCGTTTTTGGCATCTTCCTCATCTATTCAAATGCTTGGTCATTGCGGAAGCGTCATGAACGGCATGTCACCTGTCAGGGAACAAAAGTTTCGGTTCGTCGTTCAAATCGAACGGCTCAACTGAGGGAGGGTGAAGATGGCCAGCCATAGACCGCCGCCGCGGATTTCGGACTTGCCGCGCGAGGAACGTCTGGATGCCTTGTATCGTCGCGCCGCCGACGATCGTGCGCGCTATATGGCGATGCGGGACCGCAAATCGGGCCTGTTCGACCGACTGCTTCACCTGTTCTGAAATTTGCCGCCGCCGGGGCCTTCCCGGCGGATCGTCAGCGCCCGGCCGCCATCCGGCGCTTGCGGCGAGCGGGCTGACCGCTCCGGACCGGGCGCAGGCGAAAGCGCCGCTCCATGCCGATATCGCTATGCCCGATCGCGATCAGGACGATCGACAGCGACGACAGAGCGGATATCGTGAGCCATATCTCCAGCAGCGCACCCGCCATCCGATATCCCCTGCGTGAGCCGGGCCAACGGCCCGTATGCGGCTTTGCTCCCCACAGATAAAAATAAAGTGACGGAAGGCGTCCACGACAGCCCAGGATGGCCATGCGCGGCGAAATACGATCATGACGCGCGCACGGCCTGGCTTTATGACGGCGCATCATGATCCGATCCGATCGACGTTCCTGGCCCCTGGCCATCGGGCTGGCGCTGCTCGCGGGCTATGTGGACGCGATCGGGTTCCAGCATCTGGGCGGCTATTTCGTCTCCTTCATGAGCGGCAATGGCACGATGCTGGCGGTGCATCTCGTTCGCCCCGGTCCGGCGGACGGGGGCGTGGCGATGCTGGCCATGTTGCTCGCGCTGTTCGTCGGCGGGGTGATGGGGGGCACGTTGATCCGCCTGGTCCTGCCGCGTGGCGGACAGGCGGCGGTGCTGGTGCTGGTCGCGCTGCTGCTCGGGCTGGCGGGACTCGATGCGCGGCTCGGCTGGGGGATGGCGGTGGCGATGGGCGCGGCCAACGCCACCTTCGAGCGGGACGGCGAGGTCAGTATCGGCGTCACCTATATGACCGGCACGCTGGTCAAGATCGGCCAGCATCTGGCGCAGGCCGTGGCGGGGCGCGAGCGGTGGCGCTGGTTGCCCTATACGCTGCTCTGGGCGGGATTCGTCGTGGGGGCGGGGCTGGGCGCGTGGCTCTACCCCTTCTGGGGCATGGCGGCGTTGCACGGCGCGGGTATCGGCGCGCTGGCGGCGGCGGCGGTCGCATGGCGCTGGCGTCCGGCGGCCTGACGCGCATCGGGGCGTTCCGGCGGGGCGCTGGTCGGCTTTTGTTACGGCCCGGCTTGGATTCCACGCGCGAGTAATATAATTACAAGACCTAGAGTCGGGCAGCAGACCCGCGACAGGAGAGCATATGCGCGTGATCGACCATGTGGTCGCCGGTGGACAGACCGCGACCGACGCCGCTTCGACCCGTCAGGGTGATGTGTTCGACCCCAATAGCGGCCAGGTGCAGGCGCGCGTGCCGCTGGGCGATGCCGCGCTGCTCGACCGGGCGGTCGCCGCCGCACAAAGGGCGCAACCTGCCTGGGCCGCGACCAATCCGCAGCGCCGGGCGCGCGTGATGTTCCGGTTTAAGGAACTGGTCGAGCAGAATATGGACGCGCTGGCGCATCTGCTCTCCTCCGAACATGGGAAGGTGATCGCCGACGCGAAAGGCGACATCCAGCGCGGGCTGGAGGTGATCGAGTTCGCCTGCGGCATCCCCCACGCGCTGAAGGGCGAATATACGCAAGGCGCCGGGCCCGGCATCGACGTCTATTCGATGCGCATGCCGCTGGGCATCGGCGCGGGCATCACCCCGTTCAACTTCCCCGCGATGATCCCGATGTGGATGTTCGGCATCGCCATCGCCTGCGGCAACGCCTTCATCCTGAAACCGTCCGAGCGCGATCCCTCGGTTCCGGTCCACCTGGCCGAGCTGATGCGCGAGGCGGGCGCGCCCGAGGGCATCCTGCAGGTCGTGCATGGCGACAAGGCGATGGTCGATGCGATCCTGGACCATCCCGCGATCGGCGCGGTCAGCTTCGTCGGCTCGTCCGACATCGCCCATTATGTCTATCGGCGCGGGGTCGAGGCGGGCAAGCGCGTCCAGGCGATGGGCGGGGCCAAGAACCATGGCATCGTCATGCCCGACGCCGATCTCGACCAGGTGGTCGCCGACCTGTCGGGCGCGGCCTTCGGCTCGGCGGGCGAGCGGTGCATGGCGCTGCCCGTCGTGGTGCCGGTCGGTGACAAGACGGCGGATGCGCTGCGCGAAAAGCTGATCCCCGCGATCGACGCGCTTCGGGTCGGCGTCTCGACCGATGCGCAGGCCCATTACGGCCCGGTCGTCAACGCCGCGCACAAGCGCCGGGTCGAGGACTGGATCCAGACCGGCGTCGACGAGGGCGCGGAACTGGTGGTCGACGGGCGCGGCTTCAAATTGCAAGGCTATGAGCAAGGCTTCTTCATCGGCCCGTCGCTGTTCGACCGGGTGACGCCCGCCATGCAGAGCTATCGCGAGGAAATCTTCGGCCCCGTGCTCCAGATCGTCCGCGCGCCCGATTTCGAGACGGCGGTGCGCCTGCCGAGTGAGCACCAATATGGCAATGGCGTCGCGATCTTCACCCGCAACGGCCATGCCGCGCGCGAATTCGCCGCGCGGGTCGAGGTCGGCATGGTCGGGATCAACGTGCCGATCCCGGTGCCGGTGGCCTATCACAGCTTCGGCGGGTGGAAGCGATCCGCATTCGGCGACGTGAACCAGCACGGCATGGAGGGCGTCCGCTTCTGGACCAAGGTGAAGACGGTGACGCAGCGCTGGCCCGATGGCGCGCCGGATGGCGGCAACGCCTTCGTGATTCCCACCATGGCCTAAAAGCACGCCCCTCCCGCAGGCGGGAGGGGATGGGGGAGGGAAAGGAGTCTCACAGAGACCATCGCCCGTGGCGTAGCCCCCTCCCCAAACCCCTCCCCCCTCCGGGAGGAGGGGCTTAACAGGACGAGACGAACCCGATGACCCAATTCGACCTGACCGACGAGCAGCGCGAGATCCAGGAACTGGCGCGCCGCTTCACCGCCGACCGCATCACCCCCTTCGCCGCCGAATGGGACGAGAAGCATGTCTTCCCGCGCGACACGATCCGCGAAGCCGCCGAACTGGGCTTCGCCGCGATCTATGTGTCCGAGGAATCGGGCGGCATCGCGCTCGGACGGCTGGAGGCGGCGCTCATCATGGAGGCGATGGCCTATGGCTGTCCCTCCACCTCGGCCTTCATCTCGATCCACAATATGGCGTCGTGGATGATCGACCGTTTCGGCGATGCGGATGTGAAGGGGCGGTATCTGCCCGATCTCGTCACCATGGAACGCATGGCCAGCTATTGCCTGACCGAGCCGGGGTCGGGCTCCGACGCGGCGGCGCTCAAGACCCGCGCGGTGCGCGACGGCGATCATTATGTCGTCTCGGGCTCCAAGCAGTTCATCTCGGGCGGCGGCGAGAATGAGGTCTATGTCACCATGGTCCGCACCGGGGAGGAGGGGCCCAAGGGCATTTCCTGCCTGGTGATCGACAAGGACACCCCTGGCGTGTCCTTCGGCGCGAACGAGCGCAAGCTGGGCTGGCATTCGCAGCCGACGCGGCAGGTGACGTTCGACAATGTCCGCGTGCCGGTCGCCAACCGGCTGGGCGCCGAGGGCGAGGGCTTCCGCATCGCGATGATGGGGCTGGACGGCGGGCGGCTGAACATCGGCGCCTGCTCGCTGGGCGGCGCGCAGCGCTGCTTGGACGAGGCGGTGTCTTATGTGAAGGACCGCCGCCAGTTCGGGAAAGCGATCGCCGAGTTCCAGAATACCCAGTTCACCCTGGCCGACATGGCGACCGAATTGGAAGCGGCGCGGGCGCTGCTCTATCTCGCCGCCGCCAAGGTCACGGCGGGTGCGCCCGACAAAACGCGCTTCGCCGCCATGGCCAAAAGGCTGGCGACCGATACCGGATCCTCGGTGGTCGACCGGGCGCTGCAACTCCATGGCGGTTACGGCTATCTGATGGATTACCCGATTGAACGCTTCTGGCGCGACCTGCGCGTGCATTCGATCCTGGAAGGGACCAACCAGGTGATGCGGATGATCGTTGGGCGGGAGTTGCTCAAAGACTAAGCTGTTCCCCGGCGAAGGCCGGGGTCCAGTTTCTAAGCAGCCGATGGCGCGCTTCATAGCTTGCCACAACTGGGCCCCGGCCTTCGCCGGGGAACGGGAAAGGATAGAAGGACCGGCATGACCCAGGATCTGATCGTCACCCGCGAAGGCCCGGTCGGGCGGCTGCGGCTCAACCGGCCCAAGGCGATCCACGCGCTGACCCGTGCGATGTGCGAGGGCGTGCTGGCCGCGCTGGAGGACTGGCGCGGCGATCTGTCGGTCGAGGCGGTCATCATCGACCATGCCGAGGGGCGCGGCTTCTGCGCGGGTGGCGACATACGGTTGCTGGCCGAGAGCGGTGCGGGCGACGGCGAGGCGGCACGGGGCTTCTTTCAGGCCGAATATCGGATGAACCACCGGCTGTTCACCTATGCCAAGCCGATCGTCGCCGTCATGGACGGCATCACCATGGGCGGCGGGGTCGGCATTTCCGCGCCCGCGCGCTTCCGGGTCGCGACCGAGAATACCCGGTTCGCCATGCCGGAGACGGGCATCGGCCTGTTCCCCGATGTCGGCGGCGGCTGGTATCTGTCGCGACTGCCGGGGCGGATGGGCGTGTTCCTGGCGCTGACCGGGCATCGGCTCGACGGGGCGGAGGCCTATGCCCTGGGCCTCGCCACCCATTATCTGCCCGCCGCCGCGCTGGAGGAGGCCAAGGCCGCGATCCTCTCGGCCCCGCAGGAGATCGCCGCGACGCTCGACCGGCTGTCCGCCCCCGTGCCCGAAGCCGGGATCATGGCCCATGCCGCCGACATCGACCGGCTGTTCGCCGCCGACACGCTGGAGGAGATCGTCGCCGCGCTGCAGGCGGATGGCGGCGAATGGGCCGCGCAGCAGCTCGCCGTGCTGCGTACCAAATCGCCGCAAGCCTGCAAGGTGTCGCTGCGTCTGCTGCATGAGGGGGCGCGGACCACCGACTTCGCCGAGGAGATGCGCCGCGAATATGGCGTCGCCAGCCGCGTGGTGCAGCGGCCCGACTTTGTCGAGGGCGTCCGCGCGCTGATCGTCGACAAGGACAATGCGCCGCGCTGGAACCCCGCCACGCCCGAGAGTGTGACCGACACGATGATCGACCATATCTTCGCCCCCCTGCCCGAGGCCCAGGCCTGGACACCCGAAGACCGCTGAAGAGGACGCCCGCATGACCAACTATACCACCCTGATCGTCGAGCGCCGCGAGGCGGTGACGCTGGTGACGCTGAACCGGCCCCAGGCGCTGAACGCGCTCAATGCCGAGCTGCTGTCCGAATTGCTGGACGTGATGCGCGCCTATGACGCCGATCCCGAACAGCGCTGCGCCGTCATCACCGGCAGCCCCAAGGCCTTCGCGGCGGGGGCGGACATCAAGGAGATGCAGGAGATGGACTTCGCCGCCATGTATGGCGGCAATCATTTCTCCGGCTGGGACGAATTCACCCGCATCCGCAAGCCGATCATCGCGGCGGTCGCGGGCTATGCGCTGGGCGGCGGGTGCGAGCTGGCGATGATGTGCGACTTCATCCTGGCCGCCGACACCGCCAGGTTCGGCCAGCCCGAGATCAAGCTGGGCGTGACGCCGGGCATGGGCGGATCGCAGCGGCTGGCGCATGCGGTCGGCAAGGCCAAGGCGATGGAGATGTGCCTGACCGGCCGGATGATGGACGCCGAGGAAGCCGAGCGGGCGGGCCTGGTCGCTCGCATCGTCCCCGCCGCCGATCTGGTCGAGGATGCGCTGAAGACCGCCGCGACGATCGCCGGCATGGCCCCGATCGCGGTGCGCGCCAACAAGGAGATGGTCAACGCCGCCTTCGACATGGGGCTGGCGCAGGGCGTGCAGTTTGAACGCCGCCTGTTCCACGGCCTGTTCGGCTCGGCCGACCAGAAGGAAGGCATGGCCGCGTTCGTGGAGAAGCGCACGCCCGTCTGGACTAGCCGCTGATGTGACTCACGCCCCTTCCGCAGGCGGGAGGGGCTAAGAAAAAGAAGAGCGTAGGAGAGAGCATCATGGCGCGGATCGCGTTTATCGGCCTGGGCAATATGGGCGGCGGCATGGCCGCCAATCTGGCGAAGGCGGGGCATGACGTCCGCGCCTTCGACCTGTCGGCGGACGCGCTGGCGGCGGCGCGGGCGGCGGGCTGCCTGCCCGTCGACAGCGCGGCGGCGGCGATGGAGGGCGTCGAGGCGGTGGTGACGATGCTGCCCGCCGGAACCCATGTCGAGCGCGTCTATGCCGACGCCGTCTTCGCCGCCGCGCCGCCGTCCGCGATCCTGATCGACTGCTCGACCATCGACGTCGCCACCGCGCGGCGCGTGGCGGAGGCGGCGCGGGGCAAGGGCATGATGGCGGTCGATGCTCCCGTCTCGGGCGGGATCGCGGCGGCCAGGGCGGGAACGCTGACCTTCATGGTCGGCGGGTCCGACCAGGCCTTCGAGCGCGCCGAGCCCTTCCTGTCGGCGATGTGCCAGGCGGTGATCCATGCCGGGGGCCACGGCGCGGGGCAGGCGGCCAAGATCTGCAACAACATGCTGCTCGGCGCGACGATGATCGCGACCTGCGAGGCATTCGTGCTGGCCGAGAAGCTGGGGCTGGAAGCGCAGACTTTCTACGACATCGCCTCGGTGTCGTCGGGGCAGAGCTGGTCGATGACCAAATATTGCCCGGTGCCCGGCGTCGGGCCGGAAACACCCGCCGATCACGACTATCAGGGCGGCTTTGCGGCGGCGCTGATGCTCAAGGACCTGAAATTGGCGATGGAAGCCGCACGCGACGCGGGCGCGACCACGCCGATGGGCGAGCGCGCGGCCGAGCTTTACGCCGCGTTCGTGGGCGAGGGGCAGCCGCCGGTCGACTTCTCCGGCATCATCCGCACGCTGCGCTAGGGCCGATCGCCGTCCAGTGATGCCTTTCCTTTCCCTCGCCCCTCGCAGAGGGGAAGAAGGAGCAATGCTGAATCTCGATCCAGCCTGAAAAACCACCGTTCAGCCTGAGCGAAGTCGAAGGCCAAGGGGATCGCTATTCCACAGGAGCCGCCTGCCGAAAGCGCATTGCATCACCTTCGCCCGCGTAAGGCCGGTCGAGGCGGGGCATGTGAAAAACCCATCGCGCCTTTTCCCTCCCGCCAATGCGGCCTAAAGCCCGCAGCGTGATGGAAATACCCGCCCCCCTTCGCCTGCGTGTCGATCGCGATGCGCTTGTCTCTAACTGGCAGGCCATGGACCGGATGAGCGGGACGGCGGCGTGCGGCGCGGCGGTCAAGGCCAATGGCTATGGCCTGGGGGCGACGCTGGTGGCGCAGACGCTGGCCGGGGCGGGATGCCGCGACTTCTTCGTCGCGAACTGGGCCGAGGCGCTGGCGCTCGCCCCGCTGGGCCTCACCCTGTCGGTCCTGCACGGCCTGCGCGCCGAGGACATGGCCGCGGCCATGGCGGGATTCGCGCGTCCGGTGCTCAGCACCCCCGAACAGGTGGCGCGGTGGCGCGAGGGCGGCGGCGGCGCGTGCGACGTGATGGTCGACACCGGGATCAACCGGCTGGGCGTGTCGGTGCAGGCGGTGGCCGACGGCCTGCTCGACGGGCTGGCGATCGAGACGCTGATCAGTCACCTCGCCTGCGCCGATGAGGATGTGCCGATGAACGCGCGTCAGCAGGCGGCCTTTGCCGGATTGAAGGGGCGGACGCGCGCGCGCCGGATGAGCCTGGCCAATTCGGCGGGGATCGGGCTGGGCGCCGACTATCATTTCGACCTGACCCGGCCGGGGCTGGCGCTCTATGGCGGCATTCCGCGCCCCGACATGGCCGGACCGCTGCGGCAGGTCGCCCGGCCCGAGGCGCAGATCCTGCAGCGTCGCCTGGTCCCGGCAGGCGAGACGGTTGGCTACAACGCCACCTGGACCGCCCCCGCCGATACCGAGGTCGCGATCCTGAACCTGGGCTATGCCGATGGTTATCGCCGCGCGCTGTCGGGCCTGGGGGCGGCTCGCGCGGACGGTGTGGTCCTGCCGGTGCTCGGCCGGGTGTCGATGGATCTGGTCGCGGTTGACGTGACCGCCAGGCCCGATCTGGCCGAGGGCGACTGGCTGGCGATGGATTACGACCTGGCCGCCGCATCCGCCGCCTCGGGCGTGTCGCAATATGAACTGCTGACCGGATTGGGGCAGCGATTCGCGCGGGGATGAAAAAAGGGGCCCTCCCGAAGGAGAGCCCCGATCGATTCCGATCCTGGCGGATCGATCAGTATTTGACGGCAGCAGTGATAGCAAAACGGCGGCCAACTGCGTCGTTGATGACGCCAGGAATATAATAGCCGTAATAGCGCTGGCTGATCCGATCGGTAAGGTTTGTCGCGGTAAAGCTTAGCGTGAAACGATCCGTCACATCAAAGAAGACGTTCGCATCAAGGGTGACGAAGTCCTTGTACTTGTCGAATTCACGTGTGTCATTGGGATTGGAGCCGCGGTTGAAACGCGACGTCAGCTGTTGTCCGGTATAGTTGACGAAGGTGCTGAAACCCCAATTGTCGGTACGATAGCGGAATCGCGCTTGGCCTTGGAATTGTGGATCGCCGATCGTCCCATCACTGCGCGCAGGTGCAACGCCAGTTGTGTCGATTAGCCGCTTGCCCTGAAAATAGAGATCGCCGCCGATTGTCAGCGTGCCCGGGAGGTTCAAGCCGTTAAGTCGCGTGCGATAGTCGAGCGTGGCCTGTAGGCCTTCAAAATCATACCGGACGCCGTTGACGTAACCCGAGGTGACCGCGGGGTTCGCCGGATCGGAAACAACCTGTCCCGATGCATCGCGACGGATTCGCGAGCAGAAGGCATTGCCATTCGCAGGATCGTCAGCGTTAAACGATGCGTTATCGAAACACGCCGAACCGATCTGTGCGACCGTCAGGCTCGAGATCGGCTGCCGCAGTTTGATGTTGAGATAGTCAACCGAGATAGTCAGGCCCGGCACAAAGCGAGGTTGGATGACCGCGCCAAGTGTGTAGCTCTGCGCTTCCTCGTTCTGCAGGGTCGGGTTTCCGCCCGAGCGGCCCGGCACGGTCGCCGATGCTGCTGCCAGAGGTGTGGCATTAGGATAACGGGACAAGAATGCGGTGCAGTTCCGATTGCGGATTTCCGGCACCGGGCCTGCGTTCCGATTGCCGGGTGCGCAGTAGTCTGTAACGGTGGTGAAGGTGATGGTAATCGGCGAAAATAGTTCGACAACCGACGGTGCGCGGAACGATTTTGTAAAATTGCCACGGAAGCGGATGTCTCGTATCGGTTCGATACTGCCGCCCGCAGACCACGAGAAGAAGTTGCCGTTCACCGTATTGTTAACGTACCGACCGCGTGCGAAGACTTCCATGCTATGAATGATAAAGTCATTCTGGGGCTGGATCAGAGGTGCAAGGACTTCGCCAAATACCTCGTTCAGCGTGTACTTTCCGGACACGGGCGCGATAGCCACTGACCGACCCAGACCCTGCTGTTGGAAGGCGTCAGGGGTGAAGCTGGCCTTTTCTTCTCGATGTTCAAAGCCCGTGTTGAAACCGACGGGATTGCCGAAAATGTCAAATGGTGAGCCACCGAAATTGGCGTTGACGACAAACTGCTCAAATTTGCTGGTCGCCGATACGTCCTGAACGACATAGTTGAGCGCCTCGCGCGACGCGACGCCTTGGCCGAAGAGATTGAGCGGACGACAGGCTGCATCGGCCACCGGACGGAAACCCGGTGTAGCAAGCACGGTCGGCGTGGTCGTGCAGACGATCTCGCCAGCAGCATTACGGCCGACGTTGACTGCGTTGACGAAATTCTGCTGATTGATGGCCTGATTATAGTCGACGAAATCGTTGCGGCCATAATTGACCGAAACTTCAGCTTGATAATCACGGCCACCCAGCTTGAAATTGCTCGATGCCCCTAGAACGCCCCGGTAGAGATCGTTCTCCGAATAGCCGGTAATGTCCGCCAGATCGAGATTTGCACGGCTCAAGCGGAAGGTCGAATAGCCAGCCTGGGTCAGCGTCTGGCGCGCTTGAGCGGTCAGGAACGGATTGTCGACGCTGAAATTCAGCGCGCTGCTTGCTCCACCGAACAGCGAGGAGTTGAAGGTCGGCTGGCGGAGAAGCTGATCGCCGCGGCCCTTGTAATACATGCCTTCGGCGAACAGCTTGACTTCTTCCGTGAGGTCAAAGTTCGCGAAAAGATTTGCTGCTATGCGCCGAACATCGCTGGTGATCTGCGTTACGTCACTGAAGCGGAAACCGTCTTTTGTGTTCGCCGAACGTGCGGAGCCGCCGGTGATGGGGGGCGCGGTGGTCGATCCCTAGAAAACCGTCCCCGGATTGAAGGCCACGAGATTCCCAAATTGGTCGAACTGTCGCGCATAGTCGAGCGAGCGAAGACTAGTTGCTCCGGCTGGCGCGATGATCAAGCCGCCATAAGCCATGGAAGCGATGCTGAGATCGCGGACCAGAACGGAACCCGGAAAGCCGTCCGTGGTCGAATCATTGAAACCAATATTCGGATTAACGCGACCATCATTTGCGGGAGTGCGACCAGCAGGGCCGAAACGAGCAGCTTCTGCTGTCGTTGGATTGAGGAGCGAACCCAGATTGTCCCGATAGAAATCCCGATCGTTCTGCACCATCCCCTTAACGGTTTCGTACATACCGGCAATGGTGATGTTGCCACGCCCGTCTGCGAAGTCACGGCCCGCAATCGCAGACAAGTTGATGCGCTGATTGTCGCCGCGCTCGGTGATGCCCGATGTAGCCCGAGCCTCCAGTCCATTGAAGCGATTTCGCAGCTTGATGTTCACCGTTCCGGCGATTGCGTCCGAACCATAGATCGGAGCCCGCCGATGCCGACGCGATCAACCGAGTCAATGACAATGGTGGGCAGGATGTTGAGGTCGACCTGCGTGCCGCCGGACGCGTTGCCGAAGACCGAAGCGACGTTTGATGTGACGACGCGGCGTCCGTTGACCAGCGTCAACGTCCGGTTTGAACCGAGATTATAAGCATTAGCAAAGTTGACACCTTGCCCAAACGATCCCTGCGTCCCGTTTGGCGTGACACTGCCCCGAAAGCCAGGAATTTCATTCAGCGCGTCGGCGACGTTTGTAAGATTGCGAGCTTCCAGATAGTCGCTACCAACAGTGACGATCGGTTCTTGAGATACCGTGTTGGGCAAGCGAATACGCGTGCCAGTCACCGTGACTTCGTTGTTTTGAGTGGGGCCCGATTGCTCTTCCGTCGGGCGCTCGGATTCCTGCTGGGGCGGCGTGGTTTGTGCCGATGCCTCAATCGACAAGGCGAACAACGATCCAACGATCGCGGTAGCCCCCATCAGTACGCGCATTGTCATTCTTTACCCCCATTATGACGGATCGTTCATGTCCGTTCATCCAAGGGAAAGAAATTTCCGACGCGAAAACAAGCGCCTCTAAAATCGCAAATGAAAATTGTGTAACCGATGTTGCAGGGATGTGACAGGTTCGACACATCCCTGCAAGATAACCGTTAATCGCGAAATTTTCGCATAGAAGCGTGTTTACCGCTCAACACACATGGCGATGCCCATGCCGCCGCCGATGCACAAAGTGGCGAGGCCCTTTTTCGCGTCGCGCTTCTGCATCTCGTAGATCAGGGTCGTGAGCACCCGCGCGCCGCTGGCGCCGATCGGATGGCCCAGCGCGATCGCGCCGCCGTTGACGTTGACCTTGTCGGGGTCGAAACCCAGCTCCTTGCCGACCGACAGCGCCTGGGCGGCAAAGGCTTCGTTGGCTTCGATCAGGTCGAGGTCGCCGACGCTCCAGCCCGCCTTTTCCAGCGCGCGCCGGGTGGCGGGGACGGGGCCGATGCCCATGACCGACGGGTCGACGCCCGCCGAGGCCCAGCTCTTGATCGTCGCCAGCACCGGCGTACCGCGCTTCTCGGCCTCCTCGCGGCTCATCAGGACGAGCGCGGCGGCGCCGTCGTTCAGGCCCGAGGCATTGGCGGCGGTGACGGTGCCGTCCTTCTTGAAGGCGGGGCGGACGCCCGAGACGCTCTCGAGGGTGGCACCGGCGCGGATATATTCGTCGTCGGCGACCACCGTCTCGCCCTTGCGGGTCTTGATGGTGACGGGGGCGATCTCGTCCTTGAACCGGCCTTCGCCGCGCGCCTTTTCGGCGAGGTTCTGCGAGCGGACCGCGAACCGGTCCTGATCGTCGCGCGTCACCTGATATTGCTCGGCAAGGTTTTCGGCGGTGATGCCCATGTGATAGCCCGCAAAGGCATCGGTCAGGCCGTCATGGACCATGGTGTCGACCATGGTCAGCGGACCCATTTTGGTGCCGCCGCGCATCGTCTGGGCGTGGGGCGAGAGCGACATGGATTCCTGGCCGCCCGCCACGACGATGGTCGCATCGCCATTGGCGATCGCCTGAAGCCCCAGCGCGACCGCGCGGAGGCCCGAGCCGCAGACCTGGTTCACGCCATAAGCCGGGACTTCCTTGGGGATGCCCGCCGCCATCGAGGCCTGGCGCGCCGGGTTCTGCCCCTGCGCGGCGGTCAGCACCTGGCCGAGGATCACCTCGGACACGTCCTCGCCGGTGATGCCCGCCTGTTCGAGTGCGGCGGTGATCGCGACCCGGCCCAGTTCATGCGCGGGCGTGGCGGCGAAGGCGCCCAGGAAGCTGCCCACGGGGGTACGCTTGGCGGCGGTAATGACGATCTCGGTCATGAAGGCTCCTCTCTACTTACACTCTATCTAGGGGCAGGCAGGCCCGCGATCCAGTCGGCCAGCGGTTGCCAAAGCTGTTGTTCCGCACGACCGCCGACGACCATGCCGACATGGCCCGTGCCACCCGCTCGCCGGTCGGCCAGCCCGATCGCGGTGGCGGCGGGGACGATCCGGTCGGCGGTGGCGACGAACTCGACGCTAGGGGCGTCGCATTGCGACGGTGTGACGATTTCGCCGCCGACGCGCCATCGTCCCTGACCGGGACGATCCTCGGCGATCAGCCGCTCGAACAATTCCAGGCCGAAGCCATGGGGCAGGGGCGCGCCCTGGTTGGCCCAGTCCTCCAGCCGGATGAAGCGGCGCGCGGCGTCGCTGCGCGGATCGAGATCGGCGAAGGCGGCATATTTGGCGATGGTCCGCGCCGGGTCGAGCCGCCAGAATCCCGCCTGCAACGCCTCCATGGGCACGACGCCGAGCGCCTCGGAGGTCGGCTTGATCGCGGCCCATTGCGCGGCCATCGCGGCGCGCGCCTCTTCGCCATAGCCGCTGAAATGCCACGGCGCGGCGATGGCGGCGATCCCGGCCACCTCGCTGCGCGCCGCCGCCGCCATGGCCAGCGTGCCGCCCAGGCAATAGCCGACCAGCACCGGCGGCTCGGGGAATGTCGCGATCAGCGGCAGCAGGAAACGCTCGACATGCCCCGCCACGTCGATGTCGCGATCCTTCGCGCCGGGCGTGCCCCAGTCGATCAGCCAGGGGTGGCAGCCCCGCTCGCGCAGCCAGCGGAGCAGCGAGCGGTCGCGGGACAGGTCCAGGATCGAGGCCGGGTTGATCAGCGAGGGGACGAACAGCACGGGCCGTCCTTCCCCTCCGGCATCGCGCAACCGCACCCGTCCGCGCCGTCGCCGCACAGCCAGCGCGCGCATCGGTCGTTCGCGCTTCGCGGCCTGGAACCGCCGCAATCCCTCCATGGCGCGCGTCACCAGATCGGGATTTTCCGCGGCTTCGCTGCGCAACATCGCTAGGAACAGCGGCAAGGGGCGCGGACCATGTTGCGATGCGAAATCCATGACGTTAGGCTAGGTCAAAATCATAGAAGGCGGGGGTCCATGAAGAAGCAGGCAGCGGACGGCATCGTGATCGTCAAGAAATATGCGAACCGGCGGCTCTACAACACCGAAACCTCCTCCTACATCACGCTCGACCATCTGGCGGCGATGATCCGGGCGGGACGCGACTTCAAGGTGGTCGACGCCAAGACCGACGAGGACATCACCCATAATGTCCTGACGCAGATCATCATGGAAGAGGAAAGCCGGGGCGAGACGATGCTGCCGGTCAATTTCCTGCGCCAGCTGATCTCGATGTACGGCGACTCGATGCAGGCGGTGGTGCCCGGCTATCTGGAGGCGTCGATGGACAGCTTCCGCCGCAACCAGGAACAGTTCAAGTCGGCGGTCGAGGGCGCGTTCGCGGGCACGCCCTTCGCCGACATGGCCAAGCGGAACCTGGCGATGTTCGAGGCGGCGACGCAGGGGTTCAAGCCCGGTACGCCCGCCCCTGCACCCGCGCCCGCCCCGGCGGCTCCCGCAGCGGGCAGGGACGAGGAAATGGCCGCGCTGAAGGCGGAACTGGCGGCGCTGAAGGACAAGATCGAGAAGCTGGGGGAGTAACCTCCTGCAACCCTGCGCCGTTCAGCCTGAGCGAAGTCGAAGGCCATGCTGAAACGGTGACCGCCGCGCACCTTTCTCTTCCTCCCCTGCAAGGGGAGGGGGGACCAGCGAAGCTGGTGGAGGGGTGTCCCCGGTCGCGAGCACGGCACCACCTCTCCAACCGGGACACCCCTCCGGCCTGCCACCTCCCCTTGCAGGGGAGGAATGAAAAGGCGGCCTTCGACTTCGCTGCGGCTGGACGGAGGTCGGGAAACGCCCTCCATTGAACCCGCGCCCGCCCGCATCCATATCGCCGCGCATGAGCGGGAATGAACACGCCATGCCCACCTGGCATGGCACGACGATTTGCTCGGTGCGCCGTGGCGGCCGGGTGGTGGTGGCCGGGGACGGCCAGGTTTCGATGGGCCAGACGGTCATGAAGCCCAATGCGCGGAAGGTCCGGCGCCTGGGCGACGGATCGGTCATCGGCGGCTTTGCGGGGGCGACGGCGGATGCCTTCACCCTGTTCGAGCGGCTGGAGGCCAAGCTGGAGCGGCATAACGGCCAGTTGCTGCGCGCGGCGGTCGAGCTTGCCAAGGACTGGCGGACCGACAAGTTCCTGCGCAACCTGGAGGCGATGATGATCGTCGCCGACAAGGACGTGACGCTGATCCTGACCGGCAATGGCGACGTGCTGGAGCCCGAGAACGGCATCTGCGCGATCGGGTCGGGCGGCAATTACGCGCTCGCGGCGGCGCGGGCGCTCGTCGACTATGAACAGGATGCCGAGACGATCGCGCGCAAGGCGATGGCGATCGCCGCCGATGTCTGCGTCTACACCAATGACCGCGTCACGCTCGAAGCCATCGACGGCGCGCAGTAATTTAGGGTTCCCATGAACGACCAGTTGACCCCCAAGGCGATCGTCGCCGCGCTCGACGCGCATATCATCGGCCAGGCCGACGCCAAGCGCGCGGTCGCCGTCGCGATGCGCAACCGCTGGCGTCGCCAGCGCCTCGGCGCGGATTTGCGTGACGAGGTGACGCCCAAGAACATCCTGATGATCGGCCCGACGGGGTGCGGCAAGACCGAGATCAGCCGCCGTCTGGCGAAGCTGGCCGATGCGCCTTTCGTCAAGGTCGAGGCGACCAAGTTCACCGAGGTCGGCTATGTCGGCCGCGACGTCGAGCAGATCGCGCGCGATCTGGTCGAGGAAGCCATCCGGCTGGAAAAGGAGCGCCGCCGCGTCGCGGTGAAGGACAAGGCGGAGGAGGCGGCGATGAACCGCCTGCTCGACGCGCTGGTCGGCAAGGATTCGAGCCAGGCGACGCGCGAGGCGTTCCGCCAGCGTTTCCGCGACGGCCATCTCGACCAGACCGAGATCGAGATCGAGCTGGAACAGGCCCCGGCCATGCCGTTCGAGATTCCGGGCGCCGCGCCGCAAATGATCAACCTGTCCGAAATGATGGGCAAGGCGTTCGGCGGCGGTCAGCCGCTCAAGCGGCGCAAGCTGACGGTCGGCGCGGCCTGGACCAAGCTGGTCGAGGAAGAGGCGGACAAGCGGCTCGACCAGGACGAGGTCAGCCGCGCCGCGCTGGCGGACGCCGAGGCGAACGGGATCGTCTTCCTGGACGAGATCGACAAGATCGCGGTGTCGGACGTGCGCGGCGGCTCGGTCAGCCGTGAGGGCGTGCAGCGCGACCTGTTGCCGCTGATCGAGGGCACCACCGTCTCGACGAAGTACGGCCCGATGAAGACCGACCATATCCTGTTCATCGCGTCCGGCGCCTTCCATGTCGCCAAGCCGTCCGACCTGCTGCCCGAGCTTCAGGGCCGGTTGCCGATCCGGGTCGAGCTGAAGGCGCTGACCGAGGGGGATTTCGTCGCGATCCTGTCGGATACCAAGGCGTCGCTGCCTGCGCAGTACAAGGCGCTGATCGGCACCGAGGGGGTGGACATTTCCTTCACCGAGGACGGCATCGCCGCGATCGCGCGCATCGCCGCCGAAGTGAACGCGCAGGTCGAGAATATCGGCGCGCGGCGGTTGCAGACGGTGATGGAGAAGCTGCTTGAGGATATCAGCTTCGAGGCGGAGGATCGTCAGGGCACGGTGCTGACGGTCGATGCGGCCTATGTCGACCAGCAGCTGTCGGCGGTGGCGCGCAATACCGATCTCAGCCGGTTCGTCCTGTGAGTCCGGGGTGAGGGCTCGGTGAGACACCGTGGCCCTCCCCCATCCCCTCCCGCTTGCGGGAGGGGAGCGGCAAGATCAGACGGTTGAATCTATCCGCTGGCGAGGGTCTGGGCGGGGATGGGGGAGGGCAGGGCCCCAGGCGACACCGCCTATTTCTTCACCCGGTCATAGGGCACGAACCCGTCGAACACGCACCATTGCGACGGGATCGACATGCCCTGTTGCAGCACCCGGAACCGGTCGTTGCGGCAAATCTGCGAGCCCCAGCGTTCGACGATCAGCGTGTTGAACGGCTGGAGCCCCTGACATTGTCCGCGCACCTTGGCGCGCCACATGCGCTGGCCGCCGCCATTGATGACGATCGTGTCGTTGTCATAGATGGACGGCCCCGACATGGCGGTGGTGGTATCGACACACTTGGCGGGCGGCCCCGCGACCCGGCCCGCGAAAGGATCGGACTTGGCCGCCACCAGGCTCAGCCCCAGAGCGACGAGCGGAAGGACGCGCCAGCGCATCACCGGGCCTTCCGATAGGGGGTGAATTCGCCGAAGCTGCAACTGCCGGTGAAGAAGCCCGATGCGCGGTCGACGGTCTGCGCGATATCGCCCGAGCAGAGCTGGCCCGTGGTGGTGCGCGTGACGAAGATGTTGTTGCCCTGTCCGCCGACCCCGTCGCAGCCGCCCGAGGTCTGGCTGACATATTTCAGATTGGGCGACACGGTATAGACGATGGTCGGGCCATAGGAGCGGACCTGCTGCGTCCGATACTGGCTGATGCACTGGGTCGGCGATCCCGGCGTCAGGCCGCGCAACGCCTTGTCCAGATCGGCCTTCTCGGTTTCGGCCCGTTGTTCGATCCGCGCCTTTTCCGCCGGGGTCAGCGTACAGCCCGCCAACGCCACCGCCGGAACAAGCACCGAAAGCCATGTCGCGATACGCATCATTTCGTCTCCTTCGATCAGCGTCTCCCGTAGCTAGACGTTAACCTCTGAACGCATCCTTGGCTGCACGTCTCTCGGCCAATTCGTCGGCATCGACCGACCGCAGGAACGGATTGGTGGCGCGCTCCAGCGCGATGGTCGTGGGGACGGTGGGCTCGCCCTGTTCGCGCATCGCTTCGACATCGGCCAGCCGGGCCGCGATCGCCGCATTGTCCGGCTCGACCGTGGCGGCGAAGCGCGCATTCGACAGCGTATATTCGTGTCCGCAATAGACCCGCGTATCCTCGGGCAGCGCGGCGAAGCGGCGCATATTGGCGTGCATCTGCGCCGCCGTCCCCTCGAACAACCGGCCGCACCCCATCGCGAACAGCGTGTCGCCGGTGAAGATCACCCCGCGATCGGCCAGGTGGAAGGCGATATGCCCCGCCGTATGCCCCGGCACCGACCAGATGACGGCCTGCGCATGGCCGACCGCGATCCCGTCGCCTTCCTCCAACAGCGTATCGAGCCCTGCGATCCGGTCCGCTTCCGCCGCCGGCCCCGCGACCGTCGCGCCCGCGGCGCGCAGCGCGGCCGCGCCGCCGACATGATCGGGATGCCAATGGGTCAGCCAGACCTGCCCGATCGTCCAGCCGCGCGCGGCGGCGGCGGCGGCCACCGGCCCGGCCTCGCCCGGATCGAGCGCCACGGTGTGCCCGGCATCGTGGATCAGCCAGGCATAATTGTCGGACAGGACGGGGACTCGGACGATTTCCATAAATGGTGTCTTACCAGCTTCCGACATTGGGCATCGAGGCCCAAGGTTCGGCCGGGGGCAGCGCACCGTCCTGCAACAGTTCGATCGAGATGCCGTCGGGCGTCTTGACGAAGGCCATATGCCCGTCGCGCGGCGGGCGGTTGATCGTGACCCCGGCGTCCATCAGTCGCTGGCAGGTGTCGTAGATATTGTCGACGCGGTAGGCCAGATGCCCGAAATTGCGCCCGCCGCCATAGATTTCGGGGTCCCAATTATGGGTCAGCTCGACCTCGGCGCGGCCTTCGTCCCCCGGCGCGGCCAGGAAGATCAGCGAGAAGCGGCCTCGCTCATTGTCGATCCGCCGCACCTGTTTCAGACCCAGCAGCTCGAAGAAGCGGATGCTGGCATCGGGATCGCTGACCCGGATCATGGTGTGAAGATAGCGCATCGTGTCTCCTGCCTGGGAATAGAGGGGCGGCGCACCGGTCGCGGGAGGCGATAGCCGCCTCGACCGGATCACCGTCCTACCCGCAACGAATCCGGTTCACCTTGACCTGCGATAAGGGGCGTCAGCGGCTCTGGAACTGGGCCAGGGCCTTGGCGGTCAGGCTGCGGATCGGGCTGTCGGCGGGGGCCAGCCGCGCGGCCTCGCTCCACGCCTTGCGCGCGCCTGCCTCGTCGCCGCCGGCGGCGGCGATATTGCCCGCCTCCAGCTGGACATTGGCATCGTCGGCGGAGCGGGCCAGCGCCTGGGCGATGTCCTTTTGCGCGCGCGGGAGGTCGTTCATCCGCCGGGCGAGCGTCGCCGACAACAGCCAGGCGAGCGGGTCTCCGGGCACGTTGGTCAGCGCGGCGTCCAGATCGACGCGCGCCGCCGCCATCTGGCCATCGGCGACCAGCGCGCGGGCGCGGTCGAGCTGCACCTCGCCGCGCGCGAAGCCGGTCAGTTCGCCCGCCGCCAGCGCGGCGTCGAGCGCGGCGCGCGCCTTGACGGCGTTGCCCGCCGCCAGCTGGGCATTGCCCGCCTGCGCCCAGTAATTGGCGGCGCGGACGTCATGCGCCGTCTCGGCCGCGCGCGCCGCCTGCTCGAAGGCGCTGGCCGCCGCGACCCAGTTGCGCTCGGTCGCATAGGCGAGCCCCAGGCATTGCTGCGCGAAGAATCCGCCCCCGGCCAGCTGCCATCGCGCCGCCTCCGCATGCGCCGTCCCCGGATCGCGTTCGGCCAGGGTGACGCAGCGTTGATAGCGCGCCTCGCGCGGGTCGGCGGGCAGGGCGGGCTTGGTCGCGCCAGGGGCCCCGGTCTGGGCCCCGGTCTGAACCAGCGCGGCGAGCGCGAGGGGGAGAAGGATCATAGACGGCTCAACACTTCCTCGACGCTCCGGATCAGCAGCGCGATGTCGGCCTCGCGCGACAGCCGATGATCGCCATCCTTGATGAGGAGTGTCTGCACATCGGCTGAACGGAACAGCCCGGCCAGATGCGCGGTGCGGTGCCATGGCACGTCGCTGTCCGCCATACCCTGGAGCAGCCGGACGGGGCCATCGAAATCGATGGGGGCGAAGGTCAGCCGGTTCGCCTCGCCCGAGGACCAGAAGCGGCGGGTATAGATGGTGGGCGCGGGGCCATAGGGGTTGGGCCGCTCCAGCCGCCCTTCCTGAAGGATCGCCATCTTCTCCTCGGGCGAGAAACCCCAGTCGGTGAAGTCGGGCGCGGGGGCGATGCCGACCAGCGCCTTGACCTGGGTCGGCCGGGCGCGCGCGGCCAGCAGCATCAGCCAGCCGCCCATCGACGATCCCACCAGCACGGCGGGGCCGGGCACCACCGTATCGAGCATCGCGATGACGTCGTCGCGCCAGTCCGCCAGCGCCTGATCCTCGAACGCCCCCTCCGACTCGCCGCAGCCGCCATAGTCGAAGCGCAGGAACGCCCGCCCGTTGGCCTTGGCCCATTGTTCGAGCGCCAGCGCCTTCGACCCCTGCATGTCCGAGGCATAGCCGGGCAGGAAGACGATCGCGGGCGCTTTGCCCGGCGTCCAGTGATGGGCGAGCCTGGGGCGCGGCGGGGCGGGGGTTTCGGTCATGCGTGGGATTTAGGGGATGGAGGAAACAATGGAAACCCATGGGCTTACCCTCCCTTCCGTTCGGCCCGAGCGGAGGGGAGGGGGCTTCAGATCACATATTCCACGCTTTTCATCTGCGCCTGCGCCGCCTGGACCTTGCGACGCTTGGCGACCATCTCGGCGTGGAGCCGCGCGATCGTGTCGCTGCCGGTCGTGGTGCACAGTCCCGGCACCACCGCATGGACCAGCGCGCCCAGGCCGCCGGCGATCATGATCCCCCCGAACCGCGCCGCGACGCCGAAATGCTGGACATAGCTCTCGCCGACGCTTTCGGGATGCTCGGTAAACAGGCGGCGGAACATGACAGGCGTTCTCCTATGGCCGTTTGCGCTGATCCTATCATGGCGGTGGGGATTGGCCAAATAACGAAGGGGAGGCCCTTTACCGGCCCGCCAGCCGCTCCACCATGTCCTGCGCCAACAGGCTGAGCGTGTCGTCGCGCGCGCCCATCACCACGATCCGGTCGCCCGGCCGCGCCTCCGCGAGCAGGGCCTCGGCGGCCTCCGCACGCTCGGCGATGTGGCGGGCATCGACGCCGCGCACGCGCAGGTCGGCGACGATGTCGGCGCTCGTCACCTCGCGCGCGACGGTGCCGCCGAAATAGGCCGGGTCGGGCAGCGTCAGCACGTCGCCGGGCTTCATCCGCGCGGCGATGCTGTCGACCAGTTCGCGGCGCATGACCTTCAGCGGGCCATAGCCATGCGGCTGGAACAGGACCAGCAACCGGCCCGGAAAGGCGTGGAGCGTGTCCAGGGTCGCGGCGATCTTGTCGGGGTTGTGGCCGAAATCGTCGATCACGGTCACGCCGCCCGCCTCGCCGACCTTCTCGAACCGGCGCTTGAGCCCGGTGAAGCGCTCGACCGCGCGGATCGCGTCGATCAGGGGCACCCCCGCCGCCACGCTCGCGCCGATCGCCGCCAGCGCGTTGGAGACATTGTGGCGGCCCGGCACCGACAGCCGGACATGATAGCCAGCCCCCCCCGTGATCAGGTCGAAGCCGATCGCAAAGGGTTCGGGCTTCAGCGCCTCGGCCACCAGATCGCCCGCCCCCTCGACCGCGAAGGTGGTGAGGTGGGGAATGTCCGCCAGCAGCGCCGCCGTCTCGGCATCGCCCGCATTGGCGACGACATGGCGCGCGCGCCTGGTAAAGCCGCCGAACAGGTCGCGCAATTCCTCCAGCGACTTGTGGTCCAGGCTGACATTGTTCAGCACCGCGATGGCCGGGTCGTAAAAGGCGATCGAGCCGTCGCTTTCGTCCACCTCGCTGACGAACGCCTCGCCGCCGCCGACCAGCGCGCTGGCGAAGGGGCTGTCGGGCGAGACGAAATCCTTCATCACCGCGCCGTTCATCGCGGTCGGGTCGCGCCCCGTCTCGTGCAGGATGAAGGCGATCATGCCGGTGACGGTCGACTTGCCGCTGGTCCCCGCCACGCCGATGGGCAGCGCGCTGTCGTTGAACAGCCCCGCCAGCATCCGCGCCCGGGTGGCGCGCGCGCAGCCCAGCCGGTTGGCGGCGACGATGTCGGGCACCGTCTCCTCCACCGCCGCCGAGGCGATCACCAACTGGTCGGCCGACACCACGCCCGACCCGTCCTGCGGGAACAGCGCGATGCCCGCCCGGCGCAGCGCGTCGAACTTGGCCGCGACCCGGCCCTGGTCGAGCCCCCGGTCGGAACCCGAAACCGCCCAGCCGCGGGCGCGCAGGATCATGGCGAGCGGCATCATGCCCGATCCGCCGATGCCCACCAGAAAACAGGAATTGCCGTTGTCCATGGCGTCACGCTATCGGCGAGATGGCGGTGCAGGGCAATGCCCGGCCGGACGAGCGACAGGAGGGACGCAGGACATGAAGATCGGAATCCTCGCCCCGGCCAGCATCGGCAACCCCGCCGCCGAGGCGCCGGTCAGCGCCTTCGCCGCGATCGCCTATCCGGACGTCGACCTGATCTTCCACCCGCAATGCTATGAGCAGGACGGGCATTTCGCCGGGTCCGACGAACGCCGCGCCTCGGCCTTTCTGGAATTCGCCAACGATCCCGGCATCGACGCGATCTGGTTCCTGCGCGGCGGTTACGGATCGAACCGAATCCTGTCGCGGGTCATGCCCCATCTGAACGCGGCGGCGGGGCACAAGACCTATATCGGCTATTCCGATCTCGGCTTCGTGCTGGCCGCGCTCTATGCCCGGCGGATCGGGCGGCCGGTGCACGGACCGATGGCGAGCGACATAAGGCGGCAGCATGGCGACGTGACGGTGGCGCGTTCGCTCGGCTGGCTGACCGGCGGCGACCGGCAGGGGCTGGAGCCCGGCCTGGACGGACGCCCGGCGGCGGCGTTCAACCTGTCGATCCTTCATGCGCTGATCGGCACGCCCTGGCTTCCCGACCTGACCGACCATGTCCTGATCGTCGAGGAAGTGTCCGAGCATATGTATGCGATCGACCGGATGCTGTTCACCATGGCCAACGCCACCCAGTTGAAGGGCGTGGCGGGCGTCCGGCTGGGCGCGGTCAGCAATGTGCAGGAAAATGAACCGGAATGGGGCGAGACGCTGGAGTTCATGATCCAGCGCTGGTGCGCCGAGATGGGTGTGCCCTATCTGGGGCGGGCACGGGTCGGGCACACCCAGGACAATCATCTGGTGCCGTTCGGAATCGTGTGACGCCATAAAAAGGGAGGTCTGACGTGAAGGCAACGACGGTCGGAATGCTGATGCTGCTATCGGCAAGCGGCGCCATCGCGCAGACGACGGAGCCGCCCCAGATCCGGGTCTCGGGCACCGGCACGGCCAAGACGTTGCCCGACCGCGCCACGGTCGGGTATCGCGTGCGGGGCGAGGGTACGACCTCGGACGAAGCGACCGCCAGGCTGCGCGACACTGCGAAGGCCATTCGCACCGGCGTCGAGGGATTGCTGCGCGGCGAAATGGAGCTTCATTCGACCGATTTCGACATCGTGCCCGTCCGGTCGCGCGAATGCACGCAGAACAGCTATGGCCAGGCGCAGCTCTCGACGGGGCCCTGCGCGATCCTGGGCTATGTCGCGACCATGCCGGTGTCGATCGATACGCCGCGCATCAAGGATGCGGGAACGCTTGTGGGCTTGATCGGGCGCCTGGGTGGCCTCGACGCCGGATTGCAGCGTTTCTGGCTGAAGGATGACAGGGCGGCGCGGCAACAGGCGATGCAAGCCGCGCTGGCCAGCGCCAAGGCACAGGCCCGGTTGATCGCCGAAAGCTCGGGCGCCAAACTCGGTGCGCTGCTGCGTGTCCAGGATGGGAGCTTTGCCGACACGACGATCGTCGTGTCGGCGGCCCGCCCGGACGAGGCTCCCCCACCGCCGCCTCCGCCGCCTCCGCCGCCCGCGCCCGAGGCCATTCGGGTCGATCTGGCCCCCATGCCGATTTCGACCAACGTCAATGTCATGGTGGCGTACGCTATCGATCAATGATCCGGCGTTCGGTGGGCGACAGGAACCGGTGATCGCCCACCGTCCGTTCGCCATGGGACTGTCGCCCGCCTGATACGGATAATGATCTGGATCAAAATGGTCGCCGGGGACGCCGCTTCGCCCCATAAACCAGATCACGTTCATGCTCTTATGCAGAATAATATGATCCGTTCTTTTTCAGAAACTTGATTGGCCTCAATATCGTCTTTGGGCTGCGGGGGCGCAGTAGGAGGGGCAAGAAAGCCAACAGCAATGGCGGCGGCGGCCGCGAGAACAATCCGGGCAATTTCGCCAATGACCGCGAAAAGGCCTCCGAAGCCGGTCGCAAGGGCGGCCAAGCCAGCCATGGCGGCGGCCAGGGCAGATGACGCTTCGACGCGCCAATCGAGGGCGGCGGTGGAGTCGGACCACCGCCGCCCTTTTTCTTTTGAAAACCTGGGATGTGGAGGCTGTTAACTATTCGCGGATAGCCTAAGGACATGGAAATGCGCAAAATCTGTAGCGGATGCCGGGACGGTATCGATTTCGGCATCCCGTTCACGATGGCATTCCAGCCGATCGTCGACACGATGACCGGACGTCCCTTTGCCTATGAGGCGCTGATCCGTGGGCTGGAGGGCGAGGGAGCGTATAGCGTGCTGTCGCAGGTGACCCAGGCCAATCGCTATTCCTTCGACCAGGCGTGCCGGGTCAAGGCGATCGAGACGGCGATGGCGGCGGGGATCATGGACGGCGATGCGCGGCTGTCGATCAACTTCCTGCCCAATGCCGTCTATTCGCCGATGGCCTGTATCCAGCTGACCCTGCGCACCGCCCAGGCCGAAGGCTTGCCGATCGACCGGCTGATCTTCGAATTCACCGAAAACGAGGAGATGGGCTCGCCCGAGCATGTCGGCGGGATCATCGACACCTATAAGCAGATCGGCTTTTCGGTCGCGATCGACGATTTCGGCGCGGGCCATTCGGGGCTCGACCGCTTCGTCCGCTTCCGGCCCGACGAGGTGAAGCTCGACATGGAACTGGTCCGCGACATCGACACCGATCCCCGCCGCCGCGCCATCGTGCGCGCGATGGTCGGCATGTGCGCCGAACTCGACACGCTGCTGATCGCCGAGGGGATCGAAACCGCCGCCGAGGCCGGGGCCTTGCGGGATCTGGGCGTGCGCTATCACCAGGGTTACTGGTATGCGCGCCCCGCGCTGGAGATGCTGCCCGGGGTTCAGGGACGGGCCTGAGCCACCCCATATACGCCGCCGGGATTCTTCCCTATAGAGCCGCGCTGTGCCCGCCGATCCCGCGCAGGCGCATCATCCGCACCTATCGAAGAGAGTTGTTCCATGTCCGCGATGTTCCGTATCACGCTGCCCGACGGTTCCGTCCGTGAGGTCGCGCCCGGAACTACCCCCGCGGACATCGCCGCCGCGATCGGGCCGGGGCTGGCCAAGGCGGCGATCGCCGCGCGCGTCGATGGCGAGCTGCGCGACATCATGCGTCCGTTCGAGGGTGACTCCGCGCTGGCGCTGGTGACCGCGAAGGACGAGGCCGACGCGCTCGAACTGGCGCGCCACGACTATGCGCACGTCCTGGCCGAGGCGGTGCAGGCGCTGTTCCCGGGCACGCAGATCACCTTCGGTCCCGCGACCGACGACGGCTTCTATTACGATTTCGCGCCCCCCAAGGTTGATGGTCGGGATCGCCCCTTCACCGAGGAGGACCTGCCCGCGATCGAAGCCGAAATGCGCAAGATCATCGCGCGAGACGAGCCGCTGATCCGCGAGGTCTGGACCCGCGAGCAGCTGATCGAGCGCTGGACCGCGCAGGGTGAGACGTTCAAGGCGCAGTGGGCCGCCGAGCTGCCCGATGACGAGGAACTGACCGTCTATCGCGCCGGCAAGGGCGAGGATGCCTGGCTCGACATGTGCCGGGGGCCGCACCTCGCCTCGACCGGCAAGCTCGATCCCAACGCCTTCAAGCTGACCCGCGTGTCGGGCGCCTATTGGCGCGGCGACCAGAAGAACGCGATGCTCAGCCGCATCTACGGCACCGGCTGGCTGAACAAGAAGCAGCTGGCCGAGCATCTGACGCGCTTGGAAGAAGCCGCCAAGCGCGACCATCGCAAGCTGGGCAACGAGATGGACCTGTTCCACCTCCAGCAGGAGGCGCATGGCTCGGTCTTCTGGCATCCCAAGGGCTATCGCATCTGGCGCGAGCTGGAGGCCTATATGCGCCGCGCGATCGACTCGACTGGCTACCGCGAGGTCAAGACGCCGCAGGTGATGGACGCGCGCCAGTGGGAGCAGTCGGGCCATTGGGGCAAGTATCGCGAGAATATGTTCGTCATTCCCGACGAGGTGCCGAACGTCGAGGACGAGGGCCCGCTGGTCTCCGACGATGCGCAGTGGATGGCGCTGAAGCCGATGAACTGCCCGGCGCACGTCCTGATCTTCCGCCAGGGGATCAAGTCCTATCGCGACCTGCCGCTGCGCCTCTATGAGAATGGCTGCTGCCACCGCAACGAGCCGCATGGCGCGCTGCACGGCCTGATGCGCGTGCGCCAGTTCACCCAGGACGACGCGCATATCTTCTGCCGCGAGGACCAGATCGTCGAGGAAGTCCGCGCCTTTTGCGAGCTGGCGGACCGGATCTATAAGGATTTCGGCTTCACCTATTCGATCAAGCTGGCGCTGCGCCCCGAAAAGCGTTTCGGCACCGAAGAGATGTGGGACCAGGCCGAAGAGGAACTGCGCAATGCGGTCGTCGCGGCGGGGCTCGCCACGGAAGCCTATGGCTGGGAAGAGCTGCCGGGCGAGGGCGCCTTCTATGCGCCCAAGCTGGAATGGCATCTGACCGACGCGATCGGCCGGACCTGGCAGGTCGGCACCATCCAGTCGGACCGCGTCCTGCCCGAGCGACTCGACGCGTCGTACATCGGCGAGGATGGCGAGCGGCACCGCCCGATCATGCTCCACCGCGCGATCTTTGGCTCCTATGAGCGGTTCATCGGCATCCTGATCGAGCATTATGCGGGCCGCTTCCCCGTCTGGCTCGCGCCGGTGCAGGCGGTGGTCGCGACCATCGTGTCGGACGCGGACGGCTATGCCGAGGAGGCGGCGGCCAAGCTGGCGGCGGCGGGCATCCGGGTCGAGACTGATCTGCGCAACGAGAAGATCAACTATAAGGTGCGCGAACACTCGGTCGCCAAGGTCCCCGTGCTGCTGGTCGTCGGCAAGCGCGAGGCCGAGGAAGGCAAGGTCGCCGTCCGTCGTCTGGGCAGCCAGGCGCAGGAGGTGATGACGCTGGACGAGGCCATCGCCATGCTGCGCGAAGAGGCTACCCCGCCCGATCTGCGCGGCTGAATCGGCGCGACGTAAAGGAAAGGGCGGGACGTTTGTCTCGCCCTTTCAAATTTGTGCCCGATCGCTTATATTGATGCTGTAATTGCCACAGGAGAAATACCCATACGTCCTCCCATGATGCGCCGTCCGATGCAGGCGCCGCCGATGAACGGTCCTCGGTTCAACGAGTGGATTCAAAGCCCCAAGGTTCGCGTGATCGACCATGAGGGCGAGAACCTTGGCGTGATGTACACGCGCGAGGCGATGGCGCAGGCCCAGGAGCTCGGCCTCGACCTGGTCGAAGTGTCGCCCAACGCCGATCCGCCCGTCGCCAAGTTCCTCGACGTCGGCAAGTATAAGTACGAGGCGCAGAAGAAGGCGAACCTCGCCCGCAAGTCGCAGAAGACGCAGGAGATCAAGGAGATCAAGATGCGTCCGAATATCGACGACCATGATTACGACACCAAGATGAAGAAGGTGGTCGAATTCATCGGCGAGGGCGACAAGGTGAAGGTCACCATGCGCTTCCGCGGCCGCGAGCTGAGCCACGGCCAGCTGGGCATGAACGTGCTCCAGCGCGTCGCCGAGCAGGTGGCCGAGGTCGCCAAGGTCGAAGCCTATCCGCGCATGGAAGGCCGCCAGATGCTGATGGTGCTGGCACCGAAGTGACCCGGATCGACTCGGGGGCGTGAGCCCGCCGGGTGATGCGACGGATTTGAAACCCCTGGTGGCCCGATGGGCCGCCGGGGGTTTTCGTTT
This sequence comes from Sphingomonas sp. 1185, assembly GCF_040544655.1. Lineage (NCBI taxonomy): Bacteria > Pseudomonadati > Pseudomonadota > Alphaproteobacteria > Sphingomonadales > Sphingomonadaceae > Sphingomonas > Sphingomonas sp. 1185. Next base: position 41,170 of record NZ_JBEPKL010000009.1, on the reverse strand, counting down.
TCGGGTCCGTGCGGAGGACGCGGAGCCATGGGGCCAGGGCGGAATGACATGAGATCGCCCCACCCCTGCTCCGAAGGGGAGGGGCCGGGTGTGGCATGTCCGCAAGCGTGCGGTTCGCGGCGAGGCCCCACCCCAACCCCTCCCCTTAAGGGGAGGGGCTTTCGCGCTGCTTCAACGCAATGCCGTCATGGTTTTCGCGAGCGGGCGGGATCGCACGACCTCCCACGCTCCGTTCAGCCTGAGCGAAGTCGAAGGCCACGGGAATCGGGCCGGGTCTGGTCGCGATAGGAAGGCGAGAGGCGGAGGCGGGGCGTGCACTTCGACTTCGCTCAGTGCGAACGGCTGTTGGGATGGGAGATAGCGGGCTGGCGGGATCGCACGACCTCCCACCCTCCGTTCAGCCTGAGCGAAGTCGAAGGGCACGGGAATCCGGTCGGGTCTGGTGCGATGGGAAGGCGAGACGCGAGGGCGGGGCGTGGCCTTCGACTTCGCTCAGTGCGAACGGCTGTTGGGATATGGGATAGCGAGCGGGCGGCATCGCACGACCTCCCACCTTCCATTCAGCCTGAGCGAAGTCGAAGGCCACGGGAATCGGGCCGGGTCTGATCGGGATAGAAAGGCGAGAGGCGAAGGCAGGGCGTGCACTCCGATTCCGCTCAGTGCGAACGGATGCGGGGATATGAGCGGAGGCTTAACCAGTCCCTTGCCCCAAACCCTATCCACCCCTTCCAAGGGAAGGAAATTGCCGCTCACCCAAACCGGCCTCTGCGCGAACCTCCGTTCGCTCAGGCGGGCCGGGGGAATATCACGCCGCCACCTCCAGCACTTCCCCCGCCGCCGCGCCGAGCAGCCTTTTCTCCAGCGTCTTCAGCCGCCCGCCATTGGTGATCCGGTCGCCGGTCAGGTCGGTCAGGTAGAAGACGTCGACCGCGCGCTCGCCATAGGTCGCGACATGGGCCGAGTGGATCGTCACCTTCGACTGGAACAGCGCATGGGCGAGCTGGTTGAGCAGCGCCGGGCGGTCGCGGGCATGGACCTCGACCACGGTGAAGCGGTTGGAGGCGCGATTGTCGATCAGGACATTGGGGGCGATCGGGAAGGCGTCCGCGCGCGGACGGACCGAGGGCTTGGCGACCAGCCGGTCGGCCAGCTTGCTGCGATTGGCCAGCGCATCCTCGATCGCGCGGCGCAGGCGGCCCAGCTGGCCCGGATCGTCGAAGGGGCGGCCCAGCGGGTCCTGCACCAGGAAATTGTCGATCGCCATGCCGTCGCGCGTGGTGTGGATGCGCGCGTCGATGATGTTGCCGCCCGCGACATGGATTGCTCCCGCGATGCGGTAGAACAGCCCCGGATGGTCGGCGGCATAGATGGAGACCAAGGTCGCGCCGCGCTCGCCGTAAACCTGCGCATCGATCGACAGCTGCGCATCGCCCGCCGCCGCCATCTGGCGGGCATTGTGCGCCAGCACATCCTCGGGCTCGGCGATCCAATAGGCTTCGGGCAGGCGGCGGACATGCGCGGCGAACTGTGCCTCGGGCCAGCCCAGCGTCTCGCGCAGCCGTTCCTGCTTGGCCGTGATCCGCTCGCCCCGGCCACGCTGCTTGTGACCGAGCCGCAGCACCTCCTCGGCGGCGTCGTAGAGATCGGCGAGCAACTGGCGCTTCCACCCGTTCCACGTCCCCGGTCCGACCGCGCGGATGTCGACGATGGTCAGCAGGAGCAGCAGGCGCAGCCGCTCGGGGCTCTGCACCGTTTCGCAAAAGTCGAGGATCGTCTTGAAGTCGGACAGGTCGCGCTTGAACGCGGTCGCCGACATCAGCAAATGCCAGCGGACCAGCCACGCCACCGTCTCGGTCTCGGCCTCGCTCAGCCCCAGCCGGGGGCAGAGCCGCTCGGCGACTTCCGCGCCCAGGATCGAATGATCGCCGCCGCGCCCCTTGGCGATGTCGTGGAGCAGCACCGCGACATAGAGGACGCGCCGCGACACGATCTGGTCGATGATCGCTGAGGCGACCGGGTGTTCCTCGACCAGTTCCTGCCGCTCGATCTTCGCCAGCAGGCCCAGCGCGCGGATGGTGTGCTCGTCGACCGTATAGTGATGGTACATGTCGAACTGCATCTGCGCGACGACGCGACCGAAATCCGGCACGAAGCGGCCGAACACCCCCGCCTCGTTCATCCAGCGCAGCACCAGCTCGGGGTCGTGGCGGCTGGTCAGCACGTCGAGGAACAGCGCATTGGCCCTGGGATCGCGGCGGATATCGTCGGCCAGCTTGGCATCGCGCGACGCGGCGCGCATCGCCAGCGGATGCACCTCCAGCTCATAGCGGTCGGCGAGCTGGAAGATTTCGATCAGCCGGACCGGATCCTCCTGGAAGAAATCGTCACGCGGCAGGGCCAGCCGCCCGCGATCGAGGACGAAGCCGTTCAACCGGCGCGGTCGCCTGCGGATCGTGGGCAGGCCGAAGCGATGCCCGCGCGCCGCAAACCGCTCGTCCAGATGCGCCAGGAACGCGCCGGTCAGTGCGCCGACCGTCTTCACCTGGAGGAAATAGAGCTGCATGAACCGCTCGACCTTGGCCTTGCCGGGCCGGTCGGAAAAGCGCATCCGCTCGGCGATCTGGCGCTGCACGTCGAAGGTCAGCCGGTCCTCGGCGCGGCCCGTGATGGTGTGGAGGTGGCAGCGCACCGCCCACAGGAAATTGTCGGCGCGGTGGAATTGGCGATATTCCTCGCGGGTGAACAACCCGCGCTCGATCAGGTCGGCGGCGCGGTCGACATCATAGACATATTTGCCGATCCAGAACAGCGCATGCAGGTCGCGCAGGCCGCCCTTGCCCTCCTTGACATTGGGTTCGACGACATAGCGGGTGTCGCCCATCTTGCGGTGGCGCAGGTCGCGCTCGGCCAGCTTGTCGGCGATGAACTGGCGGTGCGAGTCGGTCTGGATCTCGGACTTGAAGCGGCGCGAGGCCTCTTGATACAGCGCCTGGTCGCCGCATAGGAACCGCCCTTCGAGCAGCGCGGTGCGCACCGTCACGTCGGCGCGGGCCTGGCGGATCATCTCGTCGATCGAGCGGCTGGAATGGCCGACCTTCAGCCCCAGGTCCCAGAGCGAATAGAGCATCGATTCGATGACCTGCTCGGCATGCGGCGTCTGTTTAAAGGGCGTGAGGAAGCCGATATCGACGTCCGAATAGGGGGCCATCTCGCCCCGGCCATAGCCGCCCACCGCGATCAGGGTCAGCCGCTCGCCCGCCGTGGGGTTGCTGAGCGGGTAGAGCGTCTCGGTGGTGAATTCGAACAGCAGCTTCAGCACCTGATCGGTCAGATAGGCCTGTGCGGCGGCCGCCTCCAGTCCGCGCGAGGGGTGGAGGGACAGCCGCCGTGCCACCTCCTGCCGCCCGGCGTCGAGCGCGGCGCGAAGGATCGGCGTGACCTGCGTCCGCCCCTCGGGCCCGGTGATGCCCAGCGCCGCCACCTGCTCGGCAAGGGCACGGCGATCGACGATGGCGCGGCGGTTGGGGAGGGATTCGAAACGGCTGTGCATCGGGCCTTCATAGGGACTGGTGATGAACAAATGGAGAGGGGCCGTGGGCGGTCCTTTCCACCGGCCAACTATTCCCATGCTTGGGCCCGCCGCCCGACCATGATACCGCCGCGTCATGGCCGACCATCACGACATGCCCGCCCTGATCGCCGACATGGGCCGCCGCGCCCGCACCGCCGCGCAGACGCTGGCGCAGATGCCGACCGCCGCCAAGGCGCAGGCGCTGCGCGACGCCGCGCAGGCGATCCGTCAGGACAGCCCGGCGATCCTGGCCGCCAATGCGCAGGATGTCGCGGCAGGCGCGGCGAACGGTCTGTCCCCGGCGATGCTCGACCGGCTGAAGCTGGACGAGGAGCGGATCGCGGGCATCGTCGCGGGCGTCGAGGCGGTGGCGGGGCTTCCCGATCCGGTCGGCGAGCGGATCGACGAGCGGACGCGGCCCAACGGCCTGAACCTGTCGCGCATCCGCGTGCCGGTGGGGGTGATCGGCATCGTCTATGAAAGCCGTCCCAACGTCACGGTCGATGCCGCCGCGCTGTGCGCGATGGCGGGCAATGCCGCGATCCTGCGCGGCGGCTCGGAGGCGGTGCACAGCAACCGCGCGCTCCATGCCGCCTTCGCCCGTGGCTGGACGGCGGCGGGCGGTCCGGCGGACGCGGTCCAGCTGGTTCCCACGACCGACCGCGCGGCGGTGGGCGCGATGCTGGCGGCGGACGGGCTGATCGACCTGCTGATCCCGCGCGGCGGCAAGAGCCTGGTCGCGCGGGTCCAGGCCGAGGCGAAGGTGCCGGTGCTCGCGCATCTCGACGGGATCAACCATGTCTATGTCGACGGCTCGGCGGACCATGCGATGGCGACACGGATCGTGCGTGACGCCAAGATGCGCCGTACCGGCATTTGCGGCGCGATGGAGACGTTGCTGATCGACCGCGCCTATTGCCACGCCGCCGAACTGGTCGCCGCGCTGATCGATGCGGGCTGTACGGTGCGCGGCGACGATGCGGTGCGCGAGATCGTGCCCGGCCTGGAGGCGGCGAGCGCGGAGGACTGGGACACCGAATATCTCGATGCGATCGCCAGCGTCGCGCTGGTCGACGGCGTGGCGGGCGCGATGGCGCATATCGCCGCGCACGGTTCGCACCATACCGATGCGATCGTGGCCGAGGACGAAGCCGTCGCCGAGCGGTTCCTGGCCGAAGTGGACAGCGCGATCGTGCTGTGGAACGCCTCGACCCAGTTCGCCGATGGCGGGGAGTTCGGGCTGGGTGCGGAGATCGGCATCGCGACCGGGCGTCTGCACGCGCGCGGGCCGGTCGCGCTCGAGGGGCTGACGACATATAAATGGGTCGGCCGAGGCACGGGCCAGATCCGCGCCGACGCGCGGGGATGAGGATCGGACTGCTCGGCGGGTCGTTCAATCCCGCCCATCGGGGCCATCGACGCATCTCGCTGGACGCCATGCGCGCTTTGGGGCTCGACGAGGTGTGGTGGCTGGTCTCGCCCGGCAATCCCCTGAAGGACGGGGCGGGGGACATGGCGCCCTTCGCCGCGCGGCTGGCCTCGGCCGAGCGGATGGCGCGCCGCGCGCCGATCCGGGCCAGCGCGATCGAGCGGGAATTGCACACCCGCTATACCCTCGACACCGTGCGTGCGATCACCCGGCGCTACCCCGGCCACGACTTCATCTGGCTGATGGGCGAGGACAATCTGCGGCAGTTTCACCGGTGGCGCGGATGGCGATCGATTGCGCGCGCGATCCCGATTGCGGTTATCGGCCGTCCGGGGTACAATGCCGCCGCCCACGCGACACCCGCGCTGGGCTGGTTCAGGCGTTTCCAGAGGCGTCCGGGCCAGGCGAAGAACTGGACGATGTGGAGTTTGCCGGCCTTCGTGCTGCTGCGCTTCCGCCCCGACCCGACTTCCGCCACGGGCCTTCGGGCCCGCGATCCGGACTGGTTTCGGCATATGGGCCGAAACGTCCCCTGAACAGGAGCTAACTTGGCCACTTCCCCCCAATCGCCGCGTCCGTCCGATCCTGCCGAGGTGGAGGCGCTGCATCGCCTGATCCTCGCCTCGCTCGACGACGACCAGGCGGTGGAGACGATTTCGATCCCGCTGGCGGGCAAGTCGTCGATCGCAGATTTCATGGTGATCGCCAGCGGTCGGTCGACCCGGCAGGTCGCGTCGATGGCGATGAAGCTCGCCGAGAAGATCAAGGCCGAGTTCGGCCGTTCGGTGCGGATCGAAGGTCTGCCGACCGCCGACTGGGTGCTGATCGACGCCAATGACGTCATCGTCCACCTGTTCCGGCCCGAGGTGCGGACCTTCTACAATCTCGAGCGGATGTGGGCATTCGGCGATGCGCCGACTCCCCCCGCCAGCCCGGCCGACCGCAACCTCTGACGCCCAGGGGTTTCGCCCGTGCTGCTGCATATCGTCGCGCGCGGGCGAATCGGCCGTTCGCCCGAGGCCGAGCTGGTCGACCGCTATATCAAGCGGATCGGCTGGCCGACCCGGATCACCGAACTTCCTGACACCGGCGGAAAAATCCCTCCGCTGGAGGGACAGGCGCGCCTCGTCCTGATGGACGAGAAGGGCGAGAATCTGACCTCGGTGGACTTTGCGCGTCGGCTGGAGCGCTGGCGCGACGATGGCGTGCGCGAGTGCCGCTTCATGATCGGCGCGGCGGACGGGTTCGAGGATGCCGACCGCGCGCGGGCCGACCTGCTCATCTCCTATGGCCGCGCGACCTGGCCGCACATGATGGCGCGGGCGATGCTGGCCGAACAGCTTTTCCGCGCGACCAGCATCTTGGCCAACCACCCCTATCACCGCGAGGGATAGGCGTGGCCCGGCGGCATGCGACGCTGGCGCTGGCCGCTCTGGCGCTGCTCGGTGCGACCGACATCGCCGCCGACCAGCGTCGCCTGGCCGATGCGCGCGCGGGCGCGGCGGCGGCGCAGGCGCGTGCCCAGGCGCTGGAACGACAGGCGGATGCCGAACGCGATGCCGCCGCCATCGCCCAGGCGCGCGAACGGGCCATGGCCGCACGCGTCGCGGCGGCCGAGGCGGAGGTGCGTGCGGCGCGCGCACGGGTCGATCTGGTCGCGGGGCTGCTGGCGCAGCAACAGGCGCGGCTGGCCCGCGCGCAGGCGCCGCTCGCGCATCTGCTGGCGGCGATGCAGGGCATGGCGGCGCGGCCCCCCATCGCGGCGGTGGCGCAGCCGGGCTCGGTCGCCGATGTCGCGCATGTCCGCGCGGTCTTCGGCACCATCGCGCCGGTGATCGCGGAACGATCGGCGGTGGTGCGCGCCGAGCTGGCGACGACCCGGCGAATCCGCGCCCAGGCGGGGCTGGCGGCGCGGGCGCTGTCGGCGACCACCGCGAAATTGGAGAGTGAGCGTCAGGCGCTGGCCCGGCTGGAGGCGGTGCATCGCGGACGGGCCGACACGCTGGGGCGCGGGGCGGTGGACGAGGCCAATCGCGCGCTGGCGCTGGGCGAAGCGGCGCGCGACATCGTCGACCGCATGGCCGAGCGTGGCGAGGCGCAGGCGACGGCGGGCGAACTCCTGGCGCTGCCCGGCCCGGTGGCGCGGCCGCTGGCGCCGGGCGCGGGGGGACCGGCGATCCCGCCGGGCACCTATCGCCTGCCTGTCGCCGGACGGGTGGCGAGCGGCTTTGGCGAGATTTCGGATGCGGGGGTGCGCGCGCGTGGCATCACGCTGGCGACGGGGCCGCACGCGCCGGTCGTCGCGCCGGCCGGGGGCGAGATCCGCTATGCCGGGCCGTTTCGCGGCTATGGCGGGATCATCATCGTGGATCACGGCGCGGGCTGGACCAGCCTCGTCACCGGGCTGGGCGGCATCGCGGTGCGGGTCGGGCAGAGGGTCGCGGCGGGCGCGGTGCTGGGCCGGGCGGGCCAGGGGCGCGGGGGCATGGCGCCGCGTGTGACGATGGAGCTTCGCCGCGACGGGCGGCCGATGGATATCACCGCGCTGCTGGGGTGAGGGCGGCCCCGAACCCCGCTCACCCCCCGTTCAGCACGGTTGCGCTTTGATTGGCAACGGCTTCCCGCTACACAGGCGGTCCGCTTTTCTGGTCCAGGACCCTCGATGCCCCGTTTGCTGCCGAAACGTCCGCTTCTGACTGCTACTGCCATTGTCGGCGCGCTGGCCATGGTGCCGATCACGACCTCCGCGATGGCGGCGGTGGACAGCTCGACCGTGCGGCAGTTCGACCGGTTCCTCGACGTCTATAACCGGATCAAGGCCGATTATGTCGACAAGGTCGATGACGACACGCTGATCAAGGGCGCGATCCAGGGGATGCTGGCCGCGCTCGATCCGCATAGCAGTTATGTCGACGCGCTGGATTTCGACAATCTCAAGATCCAGACCGAGGGCAATTATGGCGGGCTGGGCCTGACCGTCTCGATGGAGGACGGCGCGATCAAGGTCATCGCGCCGCAGGAGGATACCCCGGCGGGCCGCGCAGGCATCAAGTCGGGCGACTATATCACCCATATCGACGGCAAGCTGGTCTATGGCCAGTCGCTGGACGAGGCGATCGGCCAGATGCGCGGCAAGCCCGGCACGAAGATTCGGCTCACCATCGTCCGCCCCGGCCGCGACAAGCCGATCGAGCTGACCCTGACCCGCGAGGTCATCGTCCAACGCCCGGTCAAGTGGGAGGTCAAGGGCGATGTGGGCTATATCAACATCAACACCTTCTCCGAAAACACCGGGGCCGACACGCGCGCCGCGATCATGGCGATCGACAAGGCGCTGGGCCACCGTCCGCTGGGCTATGTCGTCGATCTGCGCGACAATGGCGGCGGCCTGCTGACCCAGGCGATCGCGGTCAGCGACGCCTTCCTCGACCATGGCGAGATCGTGTCGCAGCGCGGCCGCGAGAAATCGGACATCGAACGCTATTACGCCAAGCCCGGCGACGACGCGCATGGCCTGCCCGTGATCGTCCTGACCAATTCGGGCACCGCCTCGGCCTCCGAGATCGTCGCGGGCGCGCTTCAGGACCATCACCGCGCGCTGGTGATGGGCGAGCGCAGCTTCGGCAAGGGATCGGTCCAGACGCTGCTGCCGCTCGGCCCCGAAACCGCGCTGCGCCTGACCACCGCGCGCTACTACACCCCTTCGGGCCGGTCGGTGCAGGAGGGCGGGATCGAGCCGGACATCAAGGTGCCGCAGATTTCCGATCCCGATTACAAGACGCGGCCCGTTTTCCGCGAGGCCGATCTGCGCCGCCACCTGATCAACGAGGTGAAGGCCGACAATGCGATCCTCGAAGAGGATACCAAGACCGATCCGCGCTTCGCGATGACCCCCGATGCGCTCAAGAAGCAGGGGGTCGAGGACTTCCAGCTCTATTATGCGCTGAAGACTATCGCGCGATTGGGCGGGGCCGCGCAGGTCGCCGCCGCCACCAAGCCGCCGGTGAAGTGACATGACGACCCCGCGTACCCGCAACGAACGCCGCGCCAACTGGATCGCGCTGCTGCTGCCCGCCGCCCTGCTGGCGGGGGCGTGGGGCAGCCAGCTGATCGGCGGGCTGTATCCGTGCGAGATGTGCCATTGGCAGCGCTGGCCGCATTATGCCGCGCTGGTGCCCGCGCTGCTCGCCTTTGTCGTGCCCCAGCGCAGCATCCGGGGATCGCTTGTCATCCTTGCCGCGTTGTTGATCGCGGTGTCGGGGGCGATCGGTGTCGCGCATGCCGGGGTCGAATATGGCTGGTGGCAGGGCTTCACCGCCTGCACCTCGACGGTGAATTTTACGGGTGGGACGGCGGCCGACCGGCTGGATGCGATCCTGAAGGCGCCGGTCATTCGCTGCGACGTGGCGCAATGGACCTTCGCCGGGATTTCGCTGGCAGGGTTCAATGCGATCTTCTCGCTGGGCGGCGCGGCGGCGATCCTGATGTTGATGAGGAAGGCGCGATGAGCCAGCTTCGCTGGATGCCGGGCGACCGGCGCGAACCGATGAAGGCGATGGTCCGGGTGGACCAGGCCGGGGAATATGGCGCGACCCGCATCTATGCGGGGCAGCTGGCGGTGCTGGGCGACCGGCATCCCTTTGCCCGCGCCATCCACCACATGGCCGAGCAGGAAGAGCGCCACCGCGCCTTTTTCGACCGGATGATCGCCGAACGCCGGGTGCGGCCGACGCTGTTCCAGCCCTTCTGGGACAAGGCGGGGTTCGCACTGGGCGCGATCACGGCGGCGATCGGGCCGAAGGCGGCGATGGCGTGCACGGCGGCGGTCGAGACCGAGATCGACAAACATTATCAGGACCAGCTCGACCAGCTGGGCGACAGCGACCCCGAACTGTCCGAGGCAATTGCCGATTTCCAGGCCGAGGAACTGGAGCATCGCGACCATGCGCTGGGCGCGGGCGCGGAGGAGGCGATCGCCTATCCGGTGCTGTACGGATTGATCCGGGCGGGCTGCAAGGTCGCGATTGCGGCGGCCAAGCGGATCTGACACGGGGTGAGCGGGAGAGAGGATATGGTCGAGCGGACGTGGCGCGGGGCGATGCTGGCGGGGCTGGGCGTGATCGCGGCGGCGAGCCCGGTCGCGGCGCAGCAGGCCCCCGTCCGGCAGCCCCCAATCCAGCCGGCTCCAATCCAGCCGATTCCGATCCAGCAGGCTCCGGTCCAACCGGTCGCCGCGCCCGGTGCGGTCAAGCCCAAGCCTGCCCAGGCGCCGGGCGAGGTGTCGCGCAACGCGCCAATCAACGGCGTGCTGACCCTGTTCGGCAACGAACGCTGCCCCACCGACAATAACGGCAACGAGATCGTCGTCTGCGTCCGCCGCAGCGCGCAGGAACAGTTCCGCGTGCCCAAGGAGCTTCGCGAGCTCCAGGTGACGCCCGAAAACGAAAGCTGGGCGGTCCGCGCGACTGGCACTACCAACGAGGGCGTCGGCGTCAACAGCATCGGCAGCTGCTCGGCGGTCGGCGCGGGCGGTGCGACCGGCTGCTTTGCCCAGCGCGTCCGCGAGAATCGCGCCGCCAATGCCGACCGCAAGCGCGAGGCCAGCGTCCCCTAAGGCCGTCGACATTCGGCGACACCTTTCCGTCCCTCGCCCCTCGTAGAGGGGAGAGGGTTGCGCAGACTTGGTCTTTGCGAAAGCAAAGGCTTAGTCGGAGCTGGGTGAGGGGTGGGCGCTCGCTCCGCGCGCGCGCGAGCCTTTGGGCTCGCTCAACCCCTCACCCAAGCTGCGCTAGCCAGCAGGCTGGCAAGCTTCGCTAACCCTCTCCCCTGTCCAGGGGAGAGGGGAAGAAGAAGCAATAGTAAATGTCGATCCGCCCTAATCCTCCCCGGCACGGGGAATGATAGTCGCTACACCACGCCCGCCAGCGCCAATATCCGCTCCGCCTCGATCAGATGGAGCCGCTCGACCATCTGCCCGTCCAGTCGGATCGCGCCCAGCGCCGCCTGGTCGGGCTCGGCAAAGGCGGTGACGATCCGCCGGGCCCAAGCGATCTCGCGCTCGTCGGGGCCGAAGCCGCGATGGGCGGCGTCGATTTGGTTGGGATGGATCAGCGTCTTGCCGTCGAACCCCAGCCGCCGCCCCTCGGCGCATTCCGCCGCCAGCCGTTCGGGTGCATCAAGCGCGTTGCACACCCCGTCGAGCGCGATCATTCCGCCCGCGCGGGCCGCCACGACGATCTGCACCCGCAACGGCAGCAAGGCCTCGGGCGGCGGCGGTGAGGGCAGGCGCATCTCCTTGGCGAGATCGTTGGTGCCCGCCACCAGCGCGGTCAGCCCGACCTCGCGCGCGGCCTGCGCGATCGCGCCCAGCGACAGGATGCCCCGGCACGTCTCGATCATCGCCCACAACGGCACGCCCGGCCCCAGCGTCGCCCGCGCCCGTGCCAGGGTCGGAACGTCATCGACCTTCGGGATCAGCACCGCCGCCGGACGCACGGCGGCGAGCGCGGCGAGATCGTCCGCCGCCCACCGGGTGTCGAGCCCGTTGGTCCGCACCACCAACGGCCTGTCCCCAAAGCCTCCCTCGCGCACCGCGGTCACCGCCGCCTCGCGCCCGGCCGCCTTGGCATCGGGGGCGACCGCATCCTCCAGGTCGAGGATCACCGCATCGCTGTCGAGCGTCCGCGCCTTGGCGATGGCGCGGGGATTGGAGGCGGGAAGGAACAGGGCGCTGCGCAGGGTCATGGCGCGAGCATAGACGCGAGCGGGCGCCGCCGTCACGCCTCTGGTAAATCGCCGTTTCGTCTCCATAGTGGGACGGTCGCGAAAACCGATTCCACCATTCCCGCAAAGGGACGTGGAGGCTGCCGGGGGGATCGAAGGGGGATGATCGTGGAGACGACCGCGCTGTTGCTTCTGGGGCTGACGATTCTGCTGCGCTGTTGCCCGACCTTGCCGATAAGCCGCTGGCTGGCGCACCTGTTGGTCGAGGCGCCGGCGCGGCAATTGAATCGGGTCCGGCCGGGGCATTGGGCGACGATCGCGCTGGGGGTGGCGCTGATCGGGTTCGCCATCTGGTTCGAGATCGACGAGATCCGCATGCTCGGCGGGGCGGCGGGGTCGATGGGCGATCTGGTGATGATCGTCTCGACGATCGAATGGGGCGGGCTGGCCGAACTGACCATGGCCACGGTCCTGTCCTCCTCGATGCTGGCGCGCTGGCCGGTCTTCCGCCGCTGGGGGCGGCAAATGTCCGCGAGCCGGGCGGCGCGCCCGCGCCGGACGGAGCGGCCCGCCAATGACAGCGGCGACGGCGAGGGGCGAGGACTCGCGGCCTGACCATGCGGGGGCGGAACGAAAGCATGAGGCCGCCGTTCACCGTCTGAATGCTCCGCGATCCGCGCCTAGCCCGATTTTCAGCGCGTTTTGCGTGCCTTGGCCTGTGCGCTGTCCTGACCGCCTGCGAGCCGGGCATATTGAACCCGGCCGGGCCCATCGCGGCGGGCGAGCGCAGCATCTTCTTCAATGCGCTGGCGGTGATGCTGGCCATCGTCGTGCCGGTGATCGTGCTGGCCTTCGCCTTTGGCTGGTGGTTCCGGGCGGGCAACAGCCGCGCCAAGCATCTACCCGAATGGGCCTATTCGGGGCGGCTGGAGCTGCTGGTCTGGTCGATCCCGGCGCTGGCCATCATGTTCCTCGGCGGCATCGCATGGATCGGCAGCCACGATCTCGACCCGCCCAAGCCGATCGCCTCCCGGGCAAGGCCGATGACGGTCGAGGTCGTCGCGACCGACTGGAAATGGTTGTTCCTCTATCCCGAACAGGGGATCGCCACGATCAATCGGCTGGTCGTGCCGGTCGGTACGCCGGTGAAGTTCCGCATCACCTCGGCGGGCGTCATGAACAGCTTCTTCGTGCCGCAACTGGGCAGCCAGATCTATGCCATGTCGGGGATGGACTCGACGCTTCACCTGCGCGCCGACAGGGCGGGGCGGTATCGCGGGCTGTCGGCGCATTATAGCGGGGAGGGCTTTGCCGATATGGACTTCTTCGTCGATGCGGTGCCGCAAGGCGATTTCGACCGCTTCGTCGCGACCGCCAGGGCGGGGCGGGGCAAGACGCTCGACTGGAACGAGTTCGTGGCGATGGCGCATCCCAGCCGCAATGTCCGCCCCGCCAGCTATCCCCGGCTTCAACCGGGCCTCTACGACCAGATCGTGATGCGAAACGGCGCGCCCGAGGGCGACCGGGCCAAGGATGGGCGCGAGCAATGAGCCTGACCGGCAAGCTGGGCTGGGATTCGATCCCGTTCCACGAACCGCTGCCCCTGGTGTCGGCCGGGGTGATCGGCGCGGTCCTCTTGGGCGTCTTCATCTGGGTCTGGCGGCGCGGGGCTCTGCCCTATCTGTGGAGCGAGTGGATCACCAGCGTCGACCATAAGCGGATCGGCGTGATGTACTGCCTGCTGGCGGGCGTGATGCTGTTGCGCGGCTTTTCCGACGCGCTGCTGATGCGGTCGCAACAGGCGATCGCATACGGCAATGAGGGCTATCTGCCGCCGGACCATTACGACCAGATCTTCTCGGCGCATGGCACGATCATGATCTTCTTCGTGGCGATGCCGTTCATGATCGGGCTGATGAACTTCGTCGTGCCGTTGCAACTCGGCGTGCGCGACGTGGCCTTTCCGACGCTCAATTCGGTCAGCTTCTGGCTGACGTGCAGCGGCGCGCTGCTGATCAATATGAGCCTGGTCATCGGCGAGTTCGCCAAGACCGGCTGGCTGGTCTATCCGCCGTTGTCCGAACTGCGTTTCTCGCCGGGCGTCGGGGTCGATTATTATCTCTGGGCGCTGCAGATATCGGGGATGGGGACGCTGCTGTCCGGCGTGAACCTCGTCACCACCATATTGAAGATGCGCGCGCCGGGCATGGGCTATAGCCGGATGCCGATGTTCACCTGGACCTCGCTGGCGTCCAACCTGCTGATCGTCGCGGCCTTTCCGGTGCTGACCGCCTGCCTCGGCATGTTGATCCTCGACCGTTATCTGGGCTTCCACTTCTTCACGCCCGAGGCGGGGGGCAACCAGATGATGTTCGTCAACCTCATCTGGGCCTGGGGCCATCCGGAAGTCTATATCCTGATCCTGCCCGCCTTCGGCGTGTTTTCCGAGATCATCTCGACCTTCTCGTCCAAGCCGCTCTTCGGTTATCGATCGATGGTCATCGCGACCATGGTGATCTGCATCCTGTCCTTCATGGTCTGGCTGCACCATTTCTTCACCATGGGGGCGGGGGCCGATGTGAACGGTTTCTTCGGCATCACCACGATGATCATCGCGGTGCCGACGGGGGTGAAGGTCTTCAACTGGCTGTTCACCATGTATGGCGGGCGCATCCGCTATACGTCGATGATGCTGTGGTCGATCGGGTTCATCGTGACCTTCGTGATCGGCGGCATGACCGGGGTGATGCTGGCCGTGCCGCCAGCCGATTTCGTCCTGCACAACTCGCTGTTCCTGGTCGCGCATTTCCATAACGTCATCATCGGCGGCGTCCTGTTCGGGGCCTTTGCGGGCTTCACCTTCTGGTTCCCCAAGATGTTCGGCTTCACCCTGGACGAGCGCTGGGGCAAGCGCGCTTTCTGGTTGTGGATCAGCGGCTTCTATGTCGCCTTCATGCCGCTCTATGTGCTGGGGCTGATGGGCATGACGCGGCGGATGCAGCATTATGACGTGCCCGGCTGGCATCCCTGGCTGCTGGTGGCCGGGGTCGGTGCGCTGCTGATCCTGGGCGGGATCGCGTGCCAGGTCATGATGCTCTATGTCTCGATCCGGACGCGCGGGACCCGTATCGACGAGAGCGGCGACCCTTGGGACGGGCGTACGCTAGAGTGGATCACCACGTCGCCGCCGCCCGCCTTCAACTTCGCGGTGCTGCCCGATGTGAAGGGCGAGGAGGCCTATTGGGGCATCAAGGCCAAGGCACGGGAGAACCGCGCCTTGTCCGACCGCCCCGATTACGAGCCGATCGAGATGCCGCGCAATTCGCCGACCGGAGTGGTCGCGGCCTTCTTCGCCACCGCCATGGGATTTGCCCTGATCTGGCATATCTGGTGGCTCGTGATCCTGGGCTTCTTCGGGGCCTGGGGGACGTTCGTCGTCTTCGCGTGGCGCGACAAGGCCGAATATGAAATCCCGGTCGACGAGGTCGAGCGGCTGGACCAGGCGCGCCGCCGGAGCAAGGCGACGCTGCTCGACCTGCCCGAAGAGGCGCTGTCATGAGCCAGACCGCCAAGGCCCATGATCCCAACAAGCTTGGCCGCGCCGCCGAGCCCAATCCCGACGGTCCGGCCCCCAAGCGGATCGTGGTGTCCTATGGCTTCTGGATATTCCTGCTGTCGGACTTCATCCTGTTCGCCTGTTTCTTCGCCGCCTATGCGGTGCTGGTGGACGCGACGGCGGGCGGTCCCTCGGGCAAGGACCTGTTCGAGCTGAAGCTGGTCGAGGCCGAGACGGTGCTGCTCCTCCTGTCCAGCTTCGCCTGCGGGCTGGCGGGCGTGGGCACGATGGCGCGCAACATGCGCTGGTTCCAGATCGCGATGGCGGTGACCGCCTTGCTCGGCGCCGCCTTCCTCGCGCTGGAGGCCTATGAGTTCCTCCACCTGATCGGCGAGGGGGCGGGGCCGGGGCGCAGCGCCTTCCTGTCGGCGTTCTTCGCGCTGGTCGGCTGTCACGGATTGCACGTGACGCTCGGTCTGCTCTGGCTGACGACGATGATGGCGCAGGCCTGGGCCAAGGGGTTTCGCGAGGACATATTGCGCCGCATCCTGTGCTTCAGCCTGTTCTGGCACGCGCTCGACATCATCTGGGTGGCGTTGTTCACCATGGTCTATCTGATGGGAGTGCGCGGATGAGCCAGCGGCCCGACGAGGAAATGGCCCGCGACGAAACCGCGCCGGGCGAACAGACCGAGCGCGACTCGATCGTCGGCGGCGTGCGCAGCTATGTCGTCGGTCTGGTCGCGGCGGCGATCCTGACGACGGCGTCCTTTGCATTGGTGCAGTTCGACATCGTCTGGGGCCCGGCGGTCCCCGCCGCGCTGGTGGCGCTGGCGATCGGGCAGATGGGGGTGCATCTGGTGTTCTTCCTCCACATCACCACCGGGCCGGACAACAGCAACAATGTGCTGGCGCTGTTGTTCGGGGTGCTGATCGTGGCGCTGGTGCTGCTGGGGTCGATCTGGATCATGGGGCATCTGAACCATAATCTGATGGGACCGATGGCGACTCCCTAGCTTTCCAGCAGCGTGCCCCGGATGGCGGAGACGCCGTGGGCTTGGTCAAAGCGCAGGATCAGGCTTTCCTCGTCCATGGGCAGGTGGAGCGCAAAGCCATCGCCCCGGTCCCAATCCTCGGGCGTCATCGGGGCACCGGCCAGATGGCGCCACTCGGCCTCCGCCAGCCAGCCGGTCGCATCGAGCGGCAGCGCGCGGCGAAAGGCGCTTAGCCGTGCGACGAATTCCTCCAGCGCCTCGTCCCGGTTCGCCCAGTCGAGCCAGGTCGTGTCATTGTCCTGCGCATAGCCATTGTTGTTGCCGCCCTGGCTGCGTCCGAACTCGTCCCCGGCGGTCAGCATCGGGGTGCCGCGCGACAGGAACAGCGTGGCGAGCAGCGCACGGACCGAGCGGATGCGGGCGGTGCGGATGGCGGGATCGTCGCTCGGTCCCTCGACGCCGTGGTTCCACGACACCTCGTCGCCATGCCCGTCGCGATTGTCCTCACCATTGGCCTG
Source organism: Sphingomonas sp. 1185 (assembly GCF_040544655.1). NCBI lineage: Bacteria > Pseudomonadati > Pseudomonadota > Alphaproteobacteria > Sphingomonadales > Sphingomonadaceae > Sphingomonas > Sphingomonas sp. 1185. The sequence continues at coordinate 24,379 of NZ_JBEPKL010000009.1, read as the reverse complement.
ATTGTGCCGCCCGGCATAGGCGACCATGTCGGCCAGGGTGAAGCCGTCATGCGCCGCGACGAAATTGACCGAGCGGCTGGCCGCGCCGGTGAATATGTCGGCCGATCCCGCCACCCGCGTCGCGAGGTCGCCGCTGCGTCCGTCGCCGCGCCAGAAGCGGCGCACCTGGTCGCGGTAGCGATCGTTCCACTCCAGCCAATGCTCGGGGAAAGCGCCTAGCTGGTAGCCGCCGGGGCCGATGTCCCACGGCTCGGCGATCATCACGCGGGTCGACAATAGCGGGTCGGCGGCGATCTCGGCGAAGATGGGGGCGTTCGGATCGAATCCCGGCCCGCGCGCCAGCACGGGGGCGAGGTCGAAGCGGAAGCCGTCGACCCCGGCCCGCGCGAAATGGCGCAGGCTGTCGAGGATCGCCGCGCGGACGCTGGGGCGGCTGGCGTCGAGCGTGTTGCCGGTCCCCGCATCGTTGATGAGCGTGCCGTCCGCCGTGCGGGCATAAACGTCCGGATCGAGCCCCCGGAAGGACAGGGTGGCGCCCTGCACATCGCTCTCGCCCATATGGTTGAAGACGAGGTCGAGGATGACGCCGATCCCCGCCTGCCGCAGCGCGGCGATGGTGGCGACCAGCTCGGCGACGCCGCCCGGCACCCGCTCCGGACAAAGCGCCATCGGCACGACCGGATTATAGCCCCAGCCATTGCGCAGGCCGAGCGGCGGCAGATGGCGTTCGTCGATCGCGGCGGTGATCGGCATCAGCTCGACCGCCGCCACGCCCAGCTTGCGGAGATGATCGAGCACCGCCGGATGCGCAAGCGCCGCCAGCGTGCCGCGCTGTTCCGGCGGAATGGCGGGATGGCGCATCGAGAAGCCGCGAACGTTCAACTCATAGATCAGCCCGCCCGACCGAAAGAGCGGCGGGGCGGGGGGCTCGGTCAGCGGGGCGACGACGCGGGCGCGTGGGACGATGTCGGCGGTGTCCTCGCCATATCGGCCAAGGCGCGGGGACTGGATGAAGGGGCGGTCGAGTTCGAGCGCGTAAGGGTCGACCAGCAGCTTGGCGGGGTCGAACCACAGGTTGCGCGCCGGGTCGTATTCGCCATGCGCGCGATAGCCGTAGAGATGGTCGCGGCCGGGAACGGTGGCGCTCCAGACATCGCCCTCGCGGGCCAGGGCGACGCGGCGTTCCTGCGCACCGTCGAACAGGCACAATTCCACCCGATCGGCGGTCGAGCGGACGGCGAAGCGGGTGCCGCCGGGGACCGGCATCGCGCCAAGGAGCGGGGTGGGCTGATTCGTCATAGCGCGATCACCCTAACGCAACTGGACCACCCCGGCGAAGGCCGGGGTCCAGTTGGGCCAACCTATCGGGATTTCTACCAGCTTGGTGGCATCTGGACCCCGGCCTTCGCCGGGGTGGAAGGGGGGAGGGCGGTCACCTCTCCCCCAATCGATCACGTCACCACATCGGGTTCGGTGCGGCCGGTATGCTGGGTGATCCCGGCGATCTCGTCCGCCGCGGCGATGATGTCGGCGAGCATCTCGGGCGTCTCGCGGTCGAGTTCGTCGGCCGAGTAACGCTCCAGATAGACGCGCAAGGTCGCACCGCTGGTGCCGGTGCCCGACAGGCGGAACACGACGCGGCTGCCGCCCTCGAACAGCACGCGAATGCCCTGGTTGCGGCTGACCGACTGGTCGGTCGGGTCGGTATAGGCGAAGTCGTCCGCCGTCTCGACCGTCAGCCCGGCGAAACTCTCGCCCGGCAGGGTCGGCAGCTTGGCGCGCAGATCGGCCATCAGCGCATCGGCGCGCTCGCTCTCGACGCCTTCATAGTCGTGGCGCGCATAGTAATTGCGGCCATAGGTCGCCCAGTGATCGCGCGCGATCTGGTCGACCGACTTGCCCGAGGCGGCGAGGATGTTGAGCCAGAGCAGCACCGCCCACAGCCCGTCCTTCTCGCGGACATGGTCCGAGCCGGTCCCTGCGCTCTCCTCGCCGCAGATCGTCGCCATGCCGGCGTCGAGCAGGTTGCCGAAGAATTTCCACCCCGTAGGCGTCTCATAGGCCGGAATGCCCAGCTTCTCGGCCACCCGGTCGGCGGCGGCGCTGGTCGGCATCGAACGGGCGATGCCCTTCAGCCCACCGGCATAGGCAGGCGCCAGATGCGCGTTCGCCGCCAGCATCGCCAAGCTGTCCGAGGGCGTGATGAACCGCCCGCGCCCGATGATGAGATTGCGGTCGCCGTCACCGTCCGAGGCCGCGCCGAAATCGGGCGCGTCCGCCGCCATCATCTGGTCGTAGAGTTCCTTGGCATGGACCAGATTGGGGTCGGGATGATGCCCGCCGAAATCGGGGAGCGGCGTGCCGTTGCGCACGGTGCCGGGTGCGAAGCCCAGCCGCTTTTCCAGGATTTCGGTCGCATAGGGGCCGGTCACCGCGCTCATCGCGTCGAACGACATGGTGAAGCCGCCCTCGACCGCCTTTTGGATCGCGGCGAAGTCGAACAGGCTTTCCATCAGCGCGGCATAGTCGGCAACCGAGTCGATCACCTCGACCGTCATGTCGCCGACGGTCACCTCGCCCAGCGTGTCGAGGTCGATGTCCGCCGCCTCGACGGTCAGCCAGCGGCTGATCGCCTTGGTGTTGGCGTGGATCGCATCGGTCACCTTCTCCGGGGCGGGGCCGCCATTGGAGATATTGTACTTGATGCCGAAATCCTCGTCCGGCCCGCCCGGATTGTGGCTGGCGGACAGGACCAGGCCGCCCAAGGCCTTGCGCTGGCGGATCACGTTGCTGGCCGCCGGGGTCGACAGGATGCCGCCCTGGCCGACCACAACGCGGGCAAAGCCGTTCGCTGCGGCCATGCGGATCGCCACCTGAATCACCTCGCGGTTCAGGAAGCGGCCGTCGCCGCCGATGACCAGCGTCTGGCCGGTCTTCTCATCGCCCAGCGCATCGAAGACCGACTGGACGAAATTCTCGGCGTAATGGGGTTGCTGGAACACCCGCACCTTCTTGCGCAGGCCCGAGGTGCCCGGCTTCTGGTCGAGATAGGGCTGAGTCGCGACGGTCTTGATCATTGGTCCCCCAAGACGGATCGGTAGAGTTCGGCATAGTGGCGGCCGCTATGGTGCCAGCTATAATCGGCATTCATGCCATTCACCTGAATGGTACGCCATTGGTCTTGATCGGCATAGAGTCTCATTGTGCGACGCAGCGCCGCGACGATATTGTCGGGGGTCATGTCGTCGAACTGAAGGCCCGTCGCCACGCCTGCGGCCAGCGCGGCCTCGTTGGCGTCGATGATCGTGTCGGCCAGCCCGCCGGTCCGCGCGACCACGGGCACGCAGCCATAGGCCAGGCCGTAAAGCTGGGTCAGCCCGCACGGCTCGAAGCGAGAGGGGATGATGATCGCGTCGCAACCCCCTTGCAGCAGATGCGAGACCGGCTCATCATAACCGATGCGCACCGAGACCCGGCCGGAATGGCGCAGCGCGGCGGTGGCGAAGGCGATCTCCAGCGCCGGGTCGCCGGTGCCCAGCACGACCAGCCGTCCGCCCATCGCGACCAGATCGTCGATGACCTCGACCAGCAGGTCCATGCCCTTTTGCCAGGTCAGGCGGCTGATGACGGTGAAGATCGGGCCGTCATCCCGCTCCAGCCCGAACTGCTCCTCGACCGCGCGCTTGTTGGCGACGCGATCGTCCAGCGTGTCGACGGTGAAGGGGGCGGGCAGCGCGGCGTCGGCCCTGGGGCTCCAGATGGCGGGGTCGATGCCGTTGACGATCCCGCTGACGCATTCGGCGCGGGCGGCGATCAGCCCTTCCAGCCCCATGCCATATTGCGGCCGGTGGATTTCCTCGGCGTAGGTCGGGCTGACCGTGGTGATCGCATCGGCGGTGCGCAGCCCCGCCTTCAGATAGCCGATCTGGCCGTAATATTCGACGCCGTCGACGCTCCACGCATAAGGCGGCAGGCCGAGATCGGGGAAGTGGTGCGCCGCGAACGAGCCCTGAAAGGCGATGTTGTGGATGGTGACGATGCTCTTGGCGACCTTGCCGGGGCCGGGGGCATAATGGAGAAAGGCCGGGGCCAGCGCCGCCTGCCAGTCATGCGCGTGGAGCAGGTCGAAGTCATAGCCCGGCACCGCGCCCGAGGCGAGGTCGGCGCCTGCCCGCGCCAGCACCGCGAAACGCCGCCAATTGTCGTGCCAGTCATGGCCGTCGGTATCGACATAGGGAAGCCCCTCGCGCTCATAGAGATGGGGCGCGTCGATGACGAGCAGCCGGTGCTCGCCGATCCTGGCCTCGCGCAGCCAGGCCTCGGTGCCGATGATGTGCGGGAAGTGATGCACGCGCGGTGCGTCGCCGATCGCGCGCATGACCTTGGGAAAGCCGGGGATCAGCGTGGTGACGGCGATGTCGTGGGGGCTGAGCGCCTCGGGCAGCGCCCCCACGACATCGGCGAGGCCGCCGGTCTTGATGAGCGGAAACGCTTCCGAGGCGACCGACAGGACAGAGAGGGTCATGGGGACTTTCAGTTGGCCAGACGGTCGATCATCGGCTGGGTGATGAGGCAGATGCCCTTGTCGGTGCGCCGGAAACGCTGTCCGTCGAGCACCGGATCGTCGCCGACCACCAGCCCGTCGGGAATCCTGACGCCGCGATCCAGGATCACCCGCCGCAGCCGCGCGCCGCGCCCGATATGGCAGAAGGGCAGGACCACCGCCTCGTCCAGCATCGCGAAGCTGTGCGTGCGCACGCCCGTCGACAGCAGCGAGCGGTGGATGGACGACCCCGACACGATGCAGTCGCCCGCGACCAGGCTGGCCACCGCCGATCCGCGCCGTCCGTCGATGTCATGGACGAACTTGGCGGGGGGCGTGATCTCGGCATAGGTCCAGAGCGGCCAGCTGCGGTCGTACAGGTCCAGCTGTGGCACCACGTCGGTCAGGTCGAGGCTGGCCTCCCAATAGGCGTCGACCGTGCCCACATCGCGCCAATAGGCGCCGGGTTCGTCGCTGGAGCGGACGCAGGAGGCGGAGAAGCGGTGCGCCTGGGCTTTGCCGTGCGCGACCAGATAGGGGATGATGTCCTTGCCGAAGTCGCGGCTCGACCCCGGCGTCTCGGCATCGCGGCGGAGCTGTTCGAACAGGAAGGATGTGCGGAAGACATAGATGCCCAGCGACGCCAGCGACACGTCCGGATTGCCGGGGATGGAGGGCGGATCGGCGGGCTTTTCGACGAAATCGACGATGCGGTCGGTCTCGTCGACATGCATCACGCCAAAGGCGCTCGCCTCGGTCCGCGTCACCTCCAGACAGGCGACGGTGACGTCGGCGCCACTGTCGCAATGCTGCTGGAGCATCAGCTCATAGTCCATCTTGTAGACATGGTCGCCCGCCAGGATGACCATGAATTCGGGCGCATAGCTCTCGATGATGTCGATATTCTGGAACACCGCGTCGGCGGTGCCCTCATACCATTGAAATTCGCTGATCCGCTGGCTGGCGGGCAGGATGTCGAAGCTCTCGTTGCGTTCGTCGCGCAGGAAGTTCCAGCCGCGCTGGAGATGGCGGATCAGCGAGTGCGCCTTGTACTGGGTCGCGACGCCGATGCGGCGGATGCCCGAGTTGATCGCGTTGGACAGGGCGAAGTCGATGATCCGCGCCTTGCCGCCGAAATAGACGGCGGGCTTGGCGCGGGTATCGGTCATCTCCATCAGGCGACTGCCGCGGCCGCCCGCCAGCACATAGGCCATGGCATCGCGCGCCAGCGGTTGTCCGCGCCTCAGGTCCATCGTCCGTCTCCCATTCTTCTGTCCGTATCGCAACGCGCCGGCCACGCGTTGATATTCGTGAAAAGGTCTAAATCTGGATCATCCGTCGAACCGCAGGATGACGGTGGCGAGCGGCGGCAGGGTGATCCAGGCCGCGCCGTCGCTGGCATCCACGCCCCCCATATTGCCCAGCCCCGATCCCCAATATTGGGCCGCGTCGGAGTTCAGCACCTCGGTCCAGCGGCCGTCATGCGGCAGCGGCAGGCGATAGGGCGCGCGGGCCACCGGGGTCATGTTGGCGACGACCGCGACCGGCTTCTCGCCCGGTGCCTTGCGCAGCCAGGCAAAGACCGAATGCGCGCTGTCGTCGGCGACCAGCCATTCGAACCCCTCGGGCTCGCAATCGCGGGCATGGAGCGCGGGCGTCTCGCGGTAGAGATGGTTGAGGTCGCGGACCAGCGAGCGGACACCCTCATGCGCATGGCTGGTCCGCAGATGCCAGTCGAGCGCGCGCGCCTCCGACCATTCCTCGCGCTGGGCGAATTCCTGGCCCATGAACAGCAGCTTCTTGCCGGGATAGCCCCACATGAAGGCGTAATAGGCGCGCAGGTTCGCGAATTTCTGCCAGTCGTCGCCCGCCATCTTGGTCAGCAGGCTGCCCTTGCCGTGCACCACCTCGTCATGGCTGAGCGGCAGGACGAAATTCTCGTCAAAGGCATAGTGGAGCCCGAACAGGATCTCGCCATGATGATGCCGCCGATGCACCGGCTCGCGCGCCATGTACTGGAGCGTGTCGTGCATGAAGCCCATGTTCCACTTGAACCCGAAGCCCAGGCCGCCGTCATGCGCGGGGGCGGAGACGCCGGGCCAGGCGGTCGATTCCTCGGCGACGGTGAAGACGCCGGGATGCTGGCCGTAAACCTGTCGGTTGACCTGGCGGAGGAACTCGACCGCTTCCCAATTCTCGCGCCCGCCCTGTTCGTTGGGCACCCATTCGCCGTCCTTGCGGCTGTAATCGCGGTAGAGCATCGAGGCGACGGCATCCACGCGAAGCCCGTCGATATGGTAACGCTCGGGCCAGAACAGCGCATTGTTGACCAGGAAACTCGCCACCTCGCGCCGCCCGAAATTATAGATGGCGGTGTTCCAGTCGGGGTGGAAACCCTGGCGCGGGTCCTCATGCTCGTAAAGCGCGGTGCCGTCGAAATGCGACAGGCCGTGCGCGTCGGTGGGGAAGTGCGCAGGCACCCAGTCGAGGATCACGCCGATCCCGGCCCGGTGCGCGCCGTCGACGAAGCGCGAAAACCCCTCCACATTGCCGAACCGCGCCGAGGGGGCGTAGAGGCCGGTCGTCTGATAGCCCCAGCTGGGGTCGTAGGGATGCTCGGAAATGGGCAGGAATTCGATATGGGTGAACCCCATCTCGACCACATAGGGGATCAGCCGGTCGGCCAGCGCGTCCCAGCCGAGATACCAGCCATTCTCGTCGCGGTCCCACGACCCGGCATGGACCTCATAGATGCTGATCGGCACGCGGCGCGGATCGACGCCCGCCCAATGCTCGCGATGCTCCTTGTCCTGCCAGCGATGCTCGGGCGGGGCGGTGGTGATAGACGCGGTCTTGGGGCGGAGTTCGGCGGCGAAGGCGAAGGGGTCGGCCTTCATCGGCTGTTCGGCGCCGTGGGGCCCGTGGATCGCGAACTTGTAGGCGCGCCCCTCGCCGATATCGGGGATGAAGATTTCCCAGACGCCGACATCCAGGCGGCGGCGCATGACATGGCGGCCGGGGTTCCAGTCGTTGAAGTCGCCGACCACCGCCACGCGCTCGGCATTGGGGGCCCAGACCGCGAAGTGGACGCCCGCCACGCCCTGATGCTCGATCAGATGCGCGCCCATCTTGTCATAGAGGCGGAAGTGATTGCCTTCGCCCATCAGGAAATCGTCGAGCGGCCCCAGCACCGGGCCGAAGCTGTAGGGGTCGGTGATCCACCATTCCGCGCCGTGTCCGCTGGCGCAATATTTGACCGGCTGCGGCTCGCCCGTCACCGCGCCCTCGAACAGCCCGCGCGCGTCGACCTGCTTCAGTTCGCCCAGCCGGGTGCCCGCCAGGTCGAAGGCGGTCACCCGTTCCGCCCCCGGCACCACGGCGCGAAGGAACGTGCCGCCCGGTCCCTGATGAGGTCCCAGCAACGCGAAGGGATCGGCGTTGCGGCCCTCGATCAGGGCTTCCAGAGCGGCACGGGGTGGCTTCACATCACGTTCCAGATTTCCTCGGCATATTGCCGGATGGTGCGATCGGAGGAGAACCATCCGACTTTCGCGACATTGTGGATGGCCGAGGTCGCCCAGCCCGCCTGGTCCTGCCAGCGGGCATCGACCTGGCGCTGCGCGGCGGCATAGGCATCGAAATCGGCGGCGACCATGAACCAGTCGCCGTCATACAGCCCGCCCATCAGCCCGGCATAACGGCCGGGTTCGTCGGGTGAGAACACGCCCGAGGCGATGGCGGAGACGGCCTGGCGCAGTTCCGGGCTGTTCTCGATCACTTCGCGCGGATTGTAACCGTCGCGGCGCTTGGCGGCGACCTCGTCGGCGGTCAGGCCGAAGATGACGATATGATCGTCGCCGACATGCTCCTTGATCTCGACATTGGCGCCATCGAGCGTGCCGATGGTCAGCGCGCCGTTGAGCGCGAACTTCATGTTGCCGGTGCCTGACGCCTCCATGCCCGCGGTCGAGATCTGCTCGGACAGGTCGGCGGCCGGGATGATCTTCTCGGCCAGGCTGACATTGTAATTGGGCACGAAGCCGACCTTCAGCAGATGGCCGACGCTGGGGTCCGAATTGATCCGGCGAGCGACATCATTGGCCAGTTTGATGACCAGCTTGGCATTGTGATAGCTCGACGCCGCCTTGCCCGCGAACAGCTTCACGCGGGGCGTCCAGTCGCGCTCCGGATGGCTGCGGATCTGGTCGTAGAGCGCTACCGTCTCGATGATGTTCAACAGCTGGCGCTTATATTCGTGGATGCGTTTGATCTGGACGTCGAACAGCGCATCGGGGTCCACGCGCAACCCGGTCGACTCTTTGAGATAATTTGCCAGCCCCACCTTGTTGGAACGTTTGATGGCGAGAAACCGTTCCCTGAAATTCGCGTCGTCCGCAAATTCCGTGAGCGCTATCAGTTTTTCCGCGTCATCCTCGAAGCCTGGCCCGATCGCCTCGCGGATGAGCGCGGTGAGTTGCGGGTTGCATTGCTGTAACCAGCGGCGCGGGGTGATGCCGTTGGTCTTGTTGTTGATCCGCGTCGGATAGAGGTGGTGCAGGTCGGCAAAGACCGTCTTCTTCATCAATTCGGTGTGCAGCGCCGCCACGCCGTTGACGCTGTGGCTGCCCGCAAAGGCGAGGTTCGCCATGCGCACCCGGCGCTCGCCGCTCTCGTCGATCAGGCTGATCGCGGCGATGGCGCGGTCGTCCACGCCTTCCATCGCCCGCGCCTCGCGCAGCAGCTTGGCGTTGATCGCATAGATCAGCTGCATGTGGCGCGGCAGCAGCCGCTCGAACAGGTGCAGCGGCCAGCTTTCCAGCGCCTCGGGCAGCAGCGTGTGGTTGGTATAGCCGAAGGTGCGGCGGGTGATGTCCCACGCCTGTTCGAACCCCAGGTCGTGATGATCGACCAGCAGCCGCATCAGCTCGGCGACCGACACCGCCGGATGGGTGTCGTTCAGCTGGATCGCCGCCTTGTCGGGCAGGGTGCGGATGTCGTGGAAATACTGGATATGCCGCCGGACGATGTCCTGGATCGACGCGGAGGAGAAGAAATATTCCTGCCGCAGCCGCAGCTCCTGCCCGGCGGGCGAGCTGTCCGAGGGATAGAGGATGCGGACCAGCGTCTCCGCCGCCAGCTGTCCCGCCAGCGCGCCGGTATAATCGCCCGCGTTGAACCGATCGAGCCGGATGGGGTCGATCGCCTGCGCGGTCCATAGCCGCAGCGTGTTGACCCGCTTGCCGCGCCAGCCGACGACGGGGGTGTCGACCGCGATCGCCTCGATCGCCTCGCCCGGCTTCCAGTGGACCGCGCCCGTCTCGGTGCCCACCACCTCGCCGCCGAAGCCGACGAAATAGGCGCTCTCGCGACGTTCGAACTCCCAGGGGTTGCCGTGGCTCAGCCAGGTCTCGGGCAGTTCGACCTGCCAGCCATCGTCGATCCGCTGGCGGAACATGCCGTTCACATAGCGGATGCCATAGCCGTAAGCGGGCAGGTCGAGGCTGGCGAGGCTCTCCATGAAGCACGCCGCCAGTCGCCCAAGGCCGCCATTGCCCAGCGCGGCGTCGGGTTCCATCTCCTCCAGGTCGGCCAGGTCGACGCCTAGCGACTGGAGCGCGCCCGCGACCTGCGCCATCACTCCCAGATTGGACAAAGCGTCGCGCAGCAGCCGCCCGATCAGGAATTCCAGGCTGAGATAATAGACTCGCTTGGCGCCCGCCGCATGCGCTTCGCGGGTGGAGGCCATCCAGCGCTCGATGATGTCGTTGCGCACGGTCAGGATGGTCGCGGCCAGCCAGTCGTGGCGGCGGGCATTGGCGGCATCCTTGCCGATCCGGTGGACCAGCGTGTCGACGATCGCATCGGCCAGCGGCCCGGTATCGTCGACATGCAGGGTGGTGATGGTGGTCGTCATTGATTCGGCGATCCCTGTGTCCCAGTTCTCGCCAGATTAACGGGGCCCGATCCGAAGTCACGCGCCAACCTCTCGCCACCGCGAAACCATTCAGCCGGTGGCGATTCCCCAGAGCAGGGTGAGGTTGAGGACGATGATCGTCGCCGCGATGATCCAGGCCAGGATGCGCAGCCAGACCGGGCTGGCGAACGGCCCCATCATGGCCTTGTTCGCGGTGAAGCGGACCAGCGGTACCACCGCGAAGGGCAGTTGAAGGCTGAGGATCACCTGGCTGAGCACGAGGAGCCTGGTCGCCCCCGCCTGGCCGCTGGCGCCGACGACCAGCACGGCGGGAATGATCGCGAGGCCTCGGGTGATCAGCCGCCGCAGCCAGGGCGCGAGCCGGAGGTCGAGGAAACCCTCCATCACGATCTGCCCCGCCAGCGTCCCCGTCACGGTCGAATTCTGGCCCGAGGCGAGCAGCGCCACGCCGAACACCACGCTCGCCGCGCCCGCGCCCAGCATGGGGGCGAGCAGGCGATAGGCCTGGTCGATCTCGGCGACGTCGGTGCGGCCCGCGACATGGAAGGTCGCCGCCGCCACGATCAGGATCGCGGCATTGATGAAGAAGGCGAAGAACAGCGCCACCGTGCTGTCGATCGTCGCCATCCTGATCGCGTCGCGCTTTCCCTCGGTCGTCAGGCCGAAGGCGCGGGTCTGCACCACCGAGGAATGGAGGTAGAGATTGTGCGGCATCACCGTCGCGCCGAGAATGCCGATGGCGATGTACAGCATCGCGGGATCGGTCACGATCCGCGTCGTGGGCACGAACCCCGCCAGCACCGCGCCGGGATCGGGGCGCGAGGCGATCAACTCATAGAGGAAACAGCCGCCGATGATGAGGAGGAGCGCGATGATGAATGCCTCGACCTTGCGGAAGCCGTAACGCTGGAGCGCGAGGATCAGGAAGACGTCGAATCCGGTAATCAGCACGCCCCAGACCAGCGGCAGGTCGAACAGCAGTTGCAGCGCGATGGCGGTGCCCAGCACCTCGGCCAGGTCGCAGGCGATGATCGCGATCTCGCACAGCAGCCACAGGATGCGCGAAACCGGCTTGGAATAGGCCGCCCGGCACGCCTGCGCCAGGTCCAGTCCGGCGGCGATGCCCAGCCGCGCCGACAGCGCCTGGAGGATCATCGCCATGATGTTGGACAGCAGGATGACCGACAGCAGCGCATAGCCATAGGCCGATCCGCCCGCAATGTCGGTCGCCCAATTGCCGGGGTCCATATAGCCGACCGCGACCAGATAGCCCGGCCCCGCAAAGGCGAACAGCCGCCGGAGGAAGGACGCGCCTTCCGGAATGGCGATCGAGCGATGGCTTTCGGCAAGCGAGCGGGTGGCGGGCGTGGCTACGGTCATCGACCTTCAGATGTGACGGAGTTTCCGCAACGCGACAACCCGCCAAAGCGTTGCGCGAGATCAAGGCAGGGCCGTCATCCCGGCGAAGGCCGGGATCTGTGGCGATGACTGGATGTCCTCTCGAAAAGGCCCCAGCCTGCGCTGGGGCGACGGTCAGCCTGCGCTCCCCACCACCGCACAGGCCAGCGCCATCAGCAGCCCGGCGAAGCGGTTCGACCGGAACCGATACAGCGCCCCGGCCCCGTCATCGGGCGTCAGCGTCGCGACCTGCCACCCCAGATGCAGCGCCACCGGCACCAGCGCGGCCACCGCCAGCACGTCCGGCCGCACCAGCCAGATCGCCCCCGCCCAGCACAGCAGCGCCACCGCATAGAAGGCGCCCACGCCCGGCTTCACATAGGCCCCCATGCGCAGTGCCGAGGAGCGCACGCCGATCAGCGCATCATCCTCGCGGTCCTGCAGCGCATAGATGGTGTCATAGCCGATCACCCAGGCGATCGACCCGGCATAGAGCAGCCAGAGCGGCGCGGAGAGCGCGCCCGCCACCTCGGCCCAACCGACCAGCGCGGCCCAGCTGAACACCATGCCCAGCCAGGCCTGCGGCCACCAGGTGATCCGCTTCATGAAGGGATAGGCGGCGACGGGCGCCAGGCTGGCGAGCGCGACGATGGCGGCCAGCGGGCGCAGCTGCACCAGCACGACCAGCCCGATCAGGCAGAGCGCGACCAGCCAGATGGCGGCCAGCTTCACCGATACCAGGCCGGAGGGGATGGGCCGCGCGCGGGTGCGGGCGACCTGTGCGTCCAGATCGCGGTCGACGATGTCGTTGAAGACGCACCCTGCGCCGCGCATCGCGATCGATCCCAGCAGGAACCACAGGATCAACGGCCAGCGATCCGGCAACCCGCCCGCCAGCGCGATCGCCCAGACGCCGGGCCAGAACAACAGCCACCAGCCGATCGGCCGGTCGAACCTGGCCAGCAGCGCCAGCCCGCGCAGGCGGGGCGGCAATCGCCCGACCAGTCCCTTATGCTCGCTATCGGGTACGATCTCGATGGTCATTCGCATCGCCTATGGGGGCGACCCGTGGCGTGCAAGCCCGTTCGCGGCTATCCTGCGTCGGTGATCCTCCCGCCATCTTCCGTTTCATGATCGGCCTGTCGGTCGCGGTCGGCCGTTTCGTCGAGGCCTTGTTCTGGGCGATCCTGCGCGTGGCGGGGATGGTGGGCGGCGTCGTACTGGCCGTGGCGCTCGCCCTCGCGCTGGCCTGGTGGCTGATCCGGCGGCGGCGCTAGGGTCGATCCCTTCCTTCCCTCGCCCCTCGCAGAGGGGAGAGGGTTGCGCAGACTTGGCCTTTGCAAAAGCAAAGGCTTAGTCGGAGCTGGGTGAGGGGTGGGCGCTCGCTTTGTGAGCGCGCGAGCCTTTGGGCTCGCTCGACCCCTCACCCAAGCTGCGCTAGCCAGCAGGCTGGCAAGCTTCGCTAACCCTCTCCCCTGTCCAGGGGAGAGGGAAGGAAGGCATTGCTGAATGTCGATCCGCCTAGGCGGCCAGCGTCGCCAGTTGCGAGCGGACGATGTCGAGGCTCCGCTGCGCCAGATGGCTGCCGCGTCCGGCGACGCTGCCGTCCAGATCGGGACGCTCGCCGATGGCCAGACAGCGTTCCCATGCGCTTTGCGCCAAGGGCAGCCAATGGCCGATCGCCTGTGCCGGATCGGCCATCGCCTGGTCGAACAGGACATCTCCCAGCACATAGAAATAATCGGGCGACTCGGGCCATTGTCCGAATTCGGCATCGGCCAGCGCCACCGCATCGGGGAGCCGCCCCGCGCAGGAGAGGAGCGGGATGGCGGCGGTGACCAGGGCATGGCGCCAACCCGCCTCGCGCGGGGCCGTCGCCAGCGCGCGCATCACATAATCGCATGCCATCGGCAGGTCGCGGCGCGCCTGGGCCTCCATGCCGAACTGGAACATCAGATAGGGGTTGTTGGGCTGCTCGGCGAGTTCGCGCAGCAGCAGCGCATAGTTGCGGTCGCGCTTCCTGGCCTTCTGGGCGGCCAGATAGCCGTCATGGCCGATGTGCAGCGGGATGCGCGCCTGGGGGGCGAGGGAGACGACCTGTTCATGGACCCGCCCCTCGTAACGGGCACCGCGCGGCAGCAATCGCGGAATCCAGCAGCGCGTCGGGTCGGCGCTGCCCTCCACGGCATTCTCGATACAGGCAAAGCCCAGTCGCGGCGGCCCGGCGCACCAGCGGCGCAGCCGCTTGCCGCCGTCGCGAATCCACTCGTCGGCGTCGAGCACCAGGTTCCAGTCGGCATCGGCCAGATCCAGCACATGGTTGCGCGCGGCGGCGAAGTCGTCGGGCCAAGGCAGGTGATGCACCTCCGCCCCCGCCGCCTGCGCGATGGCAACGGTGTCGTCGGTCGACCCGGTGTCGAGCACCACCATGCGGTCGACCCAGGGGGCGATGCTCGACAGGCAGCGGGCGATGCAGCGCGCTTCGTTCCGGGCGATCAGCGTCGCGGCGATCCGCGGGGAGGAAGGCATTGGGGTCGGTCCTCGATGAGGGCGTTTGCCAAGATAAAGCCATGTCTTGGTAAAGATCGGCCTAAGAGGCTGTCCGAAAACGTCCCGTGGTCACGCGTCCGGGGCACCGGCGCGCGCGCCGCCGCCTATCGCGCCAGCCGACCATCCTCCAGCGCGGCCATGTCGAATGCGAACAGCAGCGCGGGGTCGGGCGCGTCGACCGTGTCGGCGATCCTGGCGGGCGCGATGCGGTGGAGGATATGGCGGATGATCGCGATCCGCGCGTCCTTCTTGTCGTCGGCGCGCACCACATGCCACGGCGCGAAGGGGGTGTGGGTGCGGGTCAGCATCGTGTCGCGCGCCGCCGAATATTCGGCCCATTTGGCCTGCGCGACCTTGTCCATGTCGGACACCTTCAGCGCCTTGAGCGGATCGGTCCGCCTGGCCTCCAGCCGTTCGGCCTGCTCCTTCTTCGAGATGTCGAGCCAGATCTTGACCAGCCGGATGCCGCTTTCGACCAGCATCCGTTCGAAATCGGGCGCGTCGCGCAGGAACGCCTCCTGCTCGGTGGCGGTGGAAAAGCCCATCACGACCTCGACGCCGGCGCGGTTGTACCAACTGCGGTTGAAGATCACGATCTCGCCCGCCGCGGGCAGATGCGCGACATAGCGCTGGAAATACCATTGGGCGCGTTCGCGGTCGGACGGCTTGGGCAGCGCCACGACGCGGGTCGCGCGGACCGAGAGATGTTCGGTGATCCGCTTGATCGTCCCGTCCTTGCCCGCACCGTCACGGCCCTCCAGCACGATGACGACACGCTCGTCCGATTGGGCGTCCGAACCCGTCATCGCCATCTGGGTGCGGACCAGCGCCAGTTGCAGCGCTTCGAGTTCTTCCTGGTAATGCTTGCCCATTCGTGCCTCCTTGGCATGAAGAAACACCCGAAACCGCAAAAGTGGCAAGCCGGGCGCGAGCCGTGTAAGCGGACTCCATGCCCGCTACCCCCGCCTGGCCTCCGCAATCCACGCCCCGCCTGTTCGTCGACCAGATGCTGGGCGAGGGGCCGATCCGCATCGACGGACCCGCCGCGCATTATCTGGTCTCGGTGATGCGCACCAAGGTCGGCGATCCGGTCAAGCTGTTCGACGACCGAACCGGCGAATGGCTGGGCGTCGCGGCCTCGGTCGGCAAGCGCGACCTGACGCTCGACGTGACCGAGATGCTGCGCACGCGTGAGGCTGTGCCCGATCTGTGGCTGTGCGCCGCGCCGTTGAAGAAGGGGCGGGTCGACTGGCTGGCCGAAAAGGCGTGCGAGCTGGGCGTGGCGCGGCTGGTCCCCGTCGTCACCCGCCGCACCGTGGTCGACAAGCCCAATACCGAGCGGCTGCGCGCGCACATGATCGAGGCGGCCGAGCAATGCGGCCGCACCGCGCTTCCCCAAGTCGCCGAGCCGGTGAAGCTGCCCGCGCTGCTGCGCGACTGGCCCGAGGGCCGCGCGCTGTTCTTCGCCGACGAGACGGGCGGCGTGCCCGCGCTGGAGGCGATGCGCGCGCATGACGGCCCGGCGGCGATCCTGATCGGGCCGGAGGGCGGCTTCGACGCCGAGGAGCGTGCGGCGATCCGCGCGCATCCGGGCGCGATCGGCATCGGCCTGGGGCCGCGTATCCTGCGCGCCGACACGGCGGCGGCGGCGGCGGTGTCCCTCTGGATGGCGGCGGCGGGCGACTGGCGTTGATTCAGCCTATGGCGTCTCCGCGCGCGCCCGCGTAAGGCGCGGTTCATGAGCACCAAGACCGCGAGCACCGCCAAGGGCGCCATCATCGAGTCGCGCGATCAGCTGATCGCAAGCTTTGCCCGCGGCGAGAAGCCGAGCGACCGCTGGCGGATCGGCACCGAGCACGAGAAGTTCGTCTATGCGCTCGGCGATCATCACGCCCCCTCCTATGACGAGGCGTCGGGCATCCGCGCGCTGCTGGGGCAGCTCGAACAATATGGCTGGGCCCCGGTCCTGGAGGGCGGCAACGTCATCGCGCTGACCGGCGCCGACGGCTCGATCAGCCTGGAGCCCGCCGGGCAGTTCGAGCTGTCGGGCGCGCCGCTCGACAATCTGCACCAGACCTGTGCCGAGACGGGCCGCCACCTGCAACAGGTGAAGGCGGCGGGCGACACGCTGGGCCTGGGCTTTCTGGGTCTGGGCATGTGGCCGGACAAGACTCGCGCCGAGCTGCCGATCATGCCCAAGGGGCGCTATGCGATCATGCTGCGCCACATGCCGCGCGTCGGCTCGCTCGGGCTGGACATGATGCTGCGGACCTCGACCATCCAGGTGAATCTGGATTACGCGTCCGAGGCCGACATGGTGAAGAAGTTCCGCGTCGGGCTGGCGTTGCAGCCGCTGGCGACCGCGCTGTTCGCCAACTCGCCCTTCACGGAAGGGAAGCCCAACGGCAAGCTGTCCTTCCGCAGCCATATCTGGTCGGACACCGACCCCGCGCGCACCGGCATGCTGCCCTTCGTGTTCGAGGACGGGTTCGGCTATGAGCGTTATGCCGACTATGCGCTCGATGTGCCGATGTACTTCGTCTACCGCGACGGCAAATATATCGACGCGGCCGGGCTGTCCTTCCGCGACTTCCTGAAGGGCGAGCTGTCGGTCCTGCCGGGCGAGCTGCCGACGATCGACGACTGGAACGACCATCTGTCGACCGCCTTTCCCGAGGTGCGGTTGAAGACCTTCCTCGAGATGCGCGGTGCCGATGGCGGTCCGTGGAACCGCATCTGCGCGCTGCCCGCGCTGTGGGTCGGATTGCTGTACGACGATGCGGCGCTCGATGCCGCCTGGGATCTGGTCAAGGGCTGGTCGCTGGACGAGCGGCAGGCGCTGCGCGACGCGGTGCCCGAGCTGGCGCTGGATGCCCCGCTGCCGGGCGGCGGGCGGCTGCGCGACATTGCGGGCGAGGTGCTCGACATCGCCCATGCCGGGCTGGCGGCGCGTGGGCGGCTGAACGGGGCGGGGGATAACGAGACCGGCTTCCTCGACCCGCTGCGCGAGATCGTCCGCTCGGGCAAGGTGCCCGCGCAGGTGCTGCTCGACCGCTATCACGGCGAATGGGGCGGGGACATCTCGCGGGTCTATGGCGAGGCGAGTTTCTGAGGGAGTTGCCTGGGCTTCGACTTCGCTCAGCCTGAGCGAAGTCGAAGGCCAAGGGCTCACCCCCGCCCCGAAACCCAACGGAAGAAGCGCGGCACCAGCCCGTACCGCGCCATCCAGTCATCATAATCCCGATACGCCGGATCGGCCGACAGATGCCGCTCCTCGGTCTTGGCGCGCCAGTAATAGACCCCGCTGACCGCGCCGAGCAGCAGCGTGCTGCGCATCGCATCGCCCCAGCTTCCGGTCGACAGGACGGGCACGGTCGCGATCCACCAGAAGATATTCTTCGACAGATAGGCCGGATGCCGCGACACCGCATAGGGGCCATGGGTCAGGATGCCCCGGTGCGTCAGGTTGGAAAAGCGAAGCCCGAACGCCACCGTCGCCCAGGCATAGATGGCGGTCAGCGCCACCAGCACCGCACCGATCGCGGCCAGCACCACCGGATGCCCGGCGAACCAATGGCTCCACGGCGCGGTGCCCGGGCGATAGTCGAGCGGTCCGCCATCGGTCATCAGGATCGTCGGCGGATAGCAGATCAGCGCCGCCATCCACGCCGCCGCATAGGGATTGGCCGATCGGATATGCGCATCGAGCGGTCGCATGGTCAGCATATAGCCGACCGTCGCAAAGGCCACGTCGATCAGGAACATCAGCGTGATCAGCCAGTTGGCCAGCGCCACCGGATCGCGCATCAGGGTCGGCAGGTCGCCGTCGACAAAGGCGGCAAATCCCCCCGGCACCACCCCCAGCATGAAGGCCAGGAAAAAGGTCTTCACCCCCCAGGCGCGCAGATGCGCATGGATGGCGGGCCACGCAAAGCCCTTCTGCCCGGTCAGCCAGGCCCCCAGGCTCCACGCACCGTCCCTGGGCTCGACCAGCCGCCGGTCGAGCCACAGGACATAGGGGATCGACCCCAGGAACAGCACGGGTGCCAGCCATCCCAGGCACCACATGGCAAAGGCGAAGCTGCCCTGCCAATAGAAGCGGAACGTCATGTAGATCAGCGCGATACCCGCAAAGGTCGCCCAGAAACCGGCCAGCTTGGTCAGGCTGATGTCCAGCGTCTCGCGGGGCTTGCGCGGATTGGCCCAGTCGATCCCGGTCGAGGGGTTGCGATGCACCCGGTCGACCAGCAGCGACCACAGGATCATCGGCACCGCCACGGCGACCAGATGGGTCAGCGCGGCATAGGGCCCGTCGAGATGGCGGTGCCAGGCAAAGCCGAGCCAGGCCAGCGATCCCGCCAGTCCCGCGAGCCCCACGCCGTGCCCGACCGCCGAGGCGGGGCGGGGCGGGCGGGGTGGGGCGGCGGCTTCGGACATCAGGCGGGCAGCCCTAGCGCAATTTGGTAAGCGAGGCGTTAGGCCGGATCAGCCTCGGGCTCCGTTTCCAGGATTCGCCGGATTTCATCCTGTTCGATCCCGAACGCCGCGGCCAGTCCGCCCAGCGACGCGCCCCGCTTGGCCAGTTCGCGAATCCGCCCCTCATCGACCAGCGTGGCATAGCCGCGCGTGTCGCGTTGCTCGCGCACCACGTCCTTGCGACCCGAGGTGCGGTGGCGCTTGGCGGCGGCGGCATGCGGATCGCGCGCGGCGGCGGCCATTTCCTGTTCGCGCCGGGCGGTCCGCTCGGCCTCGCGCGCGGCCGTGTCGCGCACGCGATTGGCCATGCGGGCCTCCATCCGGTCGGCCATGATCGCGGCCCGCTCGCCCGCCCGGGCTTCGCGCGCCTTCGCACGGGCGGCGGCCCGTTCCTCCAGACTGTCGTTCGTGCGCACGCGCAATCCGCCGCGCGGTGGGGACACGCCCCAGCTGTCATCGACCAAGATTCAGGCTTTCCACCATCATATCCGCGCCCGGCTCTATAGCGCCACGCCCCCGTGGTGCCAGTCCCGATCGACGAACCCGTAACGGCAGGGCGCGACGAGGCAACCGCAACGCGATCCGCTTGTTATCTCCGATAATAATCCAGGATGGGAGGATGCGATGGACCCGATGTTCGACCCGGATCTGATCGAATATA
The DNA here is from genome assembly GCF_040544655.1 of Sphingomonas sp. 1185. Classification (NCBI taxonomy): domain Bacteria; kingdom Pseudomonadati; phylum Pseudomonadota; class Alphaproteobacteria; order Sphingomonadales; family Sphingomonadaceae; genus Sphingomonas; species Sphingomonas sp. 1185. The sequence continues at coordinate 4,816 of NZ_JBEPKL010000009.1, read as the reverse complement.
TGGATGATGCGACCCTGCTGACCGCACTGGCCACCATCACGGTCGCGCCGGAGCGCGGCGACCGCACCGTCATCCTCGCCGAGATCGCCCGGCGCGACCTTGGGCCGCTGACGGTCGCGCGCGACCCGGCACCGACCACGCCGATGATCGCCCAACTGCGCGCCTGACCGCCCAGGGCCATCAGGCGCGCGCCGCCGTTACTGGCGGATATACCGGAAATACCACACCTCATGCCCCTGCCGCCGGGCCTTGCGCTCGTAACGGGTTTCGGGCCAGTCGGCGGGGCGGGTGAGGAAGTCGGCGGGGGTCTGCGCCTGCCAGGTGAAGTCGGCCCGCGCGTTCATGATCATCATCGACCAGTGGCAATAGGTCGGATCGTCGGTGCCCAGCCGGAATTCGCCGCCCGATTTCAGCTTGCGGGCGATGGTGTCGAGCGGACCGTGGTTCATCATCCGGCGCTTGGCGTGGCGGGCCTTGGGCCAGGGATCGGGATGGAGCAGGTACACGCGGTCGAGGCTGGCATCGGGCAGCCGCTCGATCACTTCCAGCGCGTCGCCCATGTGCAGGCGGACATTGGTCAGGTCGCGGTCGCGGATATGACCCAGCGCGCCGACCACCCCGTTCAGGAACGGCTCGCAGCCGATGAAGCCGGTGCCCGGCGTCGCCTCGGCCTGGCCCGCCAGATGCTCACCCGCGCCGAAGCCGATCTCGACCTGAAGCGGGCGCGCGTCGCCGAACAGCCGCACAGCGTCAAGCGGGCCGTCCTCGGGCACGCTGAGGGTGGGCAGCATGTCCTCGACCAGCGCGGCCTGACCTTGGCGCAGCTTATGGCCCTGTCGCCGGCCATAGAGGCGGCGGATCGTCGTCGGATCGTTCATCGCGCGCCCTTAGCGCGGGGAGGGGGCGGGAGCCAAGACCGTGCGCGCGCGTTGCTGGCGGGGAATGGATCAGGATGACAGCAAAGCCGAGGGCAAGGCGCAGAAAGCCGCCGATGCCAAGGACCTCCACCGTGCGGTGCGCGAGGCGGGGGAGAGCGAACTCGACCGCCCCGCAGGCGCGCTGTTCTGGTCGGGGCTGGCGGCGGGAATCGCGATCCACAGCTCTCTGATCGCCGAGGGCGCGCTGCATGCGGGCCTGCCCGAGGCGCCGTGGCGTGAGTTGGTTACGGCGCTCGGCTATCCGGTCGGGTTCCTCGTCGTGATCCTGGGGCGGATGCAATTGTTCACCGAAAGCACGATCACCGCGATGCTGCCGCTGGTGACCAGGCCATCGGGCTGGGCGTTGCAGCGGACGCTGCGGCTGTGGGGGATCGTGCTGTTCGCCAATCTGATCGGCACCGCGCTCGCCGCCGCGATGGTCGCGGGCGGGGCGCTGGGCAATCCGGAGATCCGCGAGGCGATGATCGCGGTGTCGGCGGGCATTCTGGAGCTGAACGGGTGGCAGACGTTCATCAACGCCATCCCCGCCGGTTTCCTGATCGCGGTGGTCGCCTGGATCCTGCCCAATGGCCGGAACCAGGCCTTCTGGATCATCCTGGCGATCACCTATGTCATCGCCATCGCCGGGTTCAGCCATTCGATCGTCGGCGCGGACGAGACTTTCCTGCTGGTCTTTACCGGGAAGGTCACGGTCGAACAGGCCGTATTCGGGCTGATGCTCCCGGCGATCCTCGGCAATCTGGTCGGCGGGGCGGGCCTGTTCACGCTGCTGGCGCATGGCCAGGTGCAGGGCGAGACGCCGGACCAGCCATGAAAAAGGGGAGCCGAAGCTCCCCTTTCGCGTCATTCCTCGGTGATCGGATCAGGCGACGGCGCCCTTGATCCGGTCGACCAGATCGGTCTTTTCCCAGGTGAACAGCGCGCCTTCGGCTTCGCGGCCGAAATGGCCATAGGCGGCGGTCTTGGAATAGATGGGCGCGTTGAGCTTCAGGTGCTCGCGAATGCCCTTGGGCGTCAGGCGGACCAGCTTGGGAAGCGCGGCTTCCAGCTTGGCTTCCTCGACGGTGCCGGTGCCGTGCAGGTCGACATAGACCGACAGCGGCTCGGCGACGCCGATCGCGTAGGACAGCTGGATGGTGCAGCGCTTGGCCAGGCCCGCCGCGACGACGTTCTTGGCGAGGTAGCGCGCGACGTAAGCCGCCGAGCGGTCGACCTTGGTCGGGTCCTTGCCGCTGAACGCGCCGCCGCCATGCGGAGCCGCGCCACCATAGGTGTCGACGATGATCTTGCGCCCGGTCAGGCCGGCGTCACCGTCCGGGCCGCCGATTTCGAACAGGCCGGTCGGGTTGACGTAGATCTGCTTGTCCTCCGGCAGCCAGCCTTCGGGCAGGATTTCGGTCAGGACCGACTTCACATAGTCGCGAAGCTTGGCCTGGCCCGCCTCGTTCGACAGCTCGGCCGAATGCTGGGTCGACACGACGATCGCAGTCGCGCGGACCGGCACGCCGTTTTCGTACTGCAGCGTCACCTGGCTCTTGGCGTCGGGCTCCAGGAAGGGGGCCGCGCCGGAGTGGCGGTCGGCCGCCATCTTTTCCAGGATCTTGTGGCTGTAATAGAGGGTGGCGGGCATCAGGCCGGGGGTCTCGTCGGTCGCGTAACCGAACATGATGCCCTGGTCGCCGGCGCCTTCGTCCTTGTTGCCGCTCTCGTCCACGCCCATCGCGATATGCGCCGACTGGCCGTGCAGGTTGTTCGAGAAGTCGAAATTCTCCCAGTGGAAGCCCGACTGCTCATAGCCGATCCGCTTGACGGTATCGCGCACGGTCTGTTCGATCTCTTCCAGCGCGCCCTCGGCCCACTGATCGTTCTCGAACACGCCCTTGCAGCGGATCTCCCCCGCCAGCACGACCTTGTTGGTGGTGGTCAGCGTCTCGCACGCGATGCGCGCTTCGGCATCCTTGGACAGGAACAGGTCGACGATCGCGTCGCTGATCTGGTCGGCGACCTTGTCGGGGTGACCTTCGGAAACCGATTCCGAGGTGAAGATGTACGAGTTCCGCATTCTCGTCCTCATAAGGATATAAAGATAGCTTTATATCGGTCCTAGCGGGCGCGGCGGCGGATGGCAACGCCGATCGCGGCCAGGGCCGCCGCGATGGCCAGCGCCAGCATGTTGCCGATCCGCGAAAAGGGCGTCGGCGGCAGGGCGGCGGGCAGCGGGGCCTGCGCCGCGCCGGTCACCAGATGCGGGACGGTCGCGACCAGCCGGCCGTCGGCGGCGATGATCGCGGAGATGCCGTTGGGCGTGGCACGCAGGATGGGCAGCCCTTCCTCGATCGCGCGCATCCGCGCCTGCGCCAGATGCTGCGGCGGGCCCCAGCGGCCGAACCAGGCGTCGTTGGACGGGTTGAAGAGCAGGCGCGGACGATGCGCCTCGTCCACCACCTGGCCCGAGAAGATGATCTCGTAGCAGAGCTGCACCCCGACCGGCCCGAAATTCGGCACGCGCAGGTTCCGGGGGCCGGGGCCGGGGCTGAAATCCATGTCGCCGGGGACCAGCCGCGCCAGGCCCAGCGGCTTGAGCAGCCAGGGCATGGGCAGATATTCGCCATAGGGCACCAGATGCGCCTTGTCATAGCGGCCGGTGATCCGCGCCGCCGGGCTGATCGCGAAGACGCTGTTGGTGGCGCTGACCACCCGGCGGCGATCGGGCGAGAAGTTCAACGCGGTGCCGCCGACCAGCGCGGTGTCGCGCGGGCCCAGCACGCTGGCGATCCGGCGGCGATCCCAGAAGGGCGGGGCATAGTTGAATCCGAAATAGGCCCATTCGGGATAGCCGTCCTCGATCATGTCGCGCACCACGCCCTCGGGCCAGACGACCAGGCGCGGGCGGGGACCGGCGCGGCCCGACAGGGCGATCAGCCGCTCGAGCATCTCCGGCCCGTCGCTCTCGCCGCGCTGGTCCTGGCTGACATTGGGCTGGACGACGCGGACCAGCGGGGCATCGGCGCCGGGCTCGGGCGCGCGGGTGAGCGGGGCGGACAGGGCGGCGAGCGCGGTCGCGGGCACCATTACCGCGGCCGGACGCCAGTCCCTGTGCAGCGCCAGCCAGATCGCCCCCGCCAGAAGCACGGTGAGCCCCGACAGCGCATAGGTGCCGACAAAGGCGCTCATCCGCGCCACGCCGATCACCGGCAGCCAGACAACCGACACCGGGTCCCAGGCATAGCCGGTGAACAGCCGCGCGCGCAGATATTCGGTCGCGATCCAGGCCGCGGCGAAGATCAGGACATAGCCGGTGTCGGCCCGTCGCCCGCGAAACCGCCACGCGACGCCCGCCGCCGCCATCGGAAACACCGCGAGGTACAGCGCGAGGCCGACCGCCGCGAAATAACCCAGCACCGGCGGCATCTTGTCCTGAAAGTCGAAGGCGTGCTGGAACCAGTTGTTGTTGACGGTGAAATGCCCGACCCCGAACGCCCAGCCGCGCCACAGCGCCGCCCGCATGGTCGGCGCGTCCTGCACCAGCGCGAGCAGGACGACCAGCCCGGCCAGCATCAGCGGCCAGAGGTCGAGCGGGGCAAAGCCGCAGGCGGCGGCGGCCCCGGCGATCAGGGCGAGGAGGGCGGGATAGCGGGTCACGGCGGCAGGATATGGCGCGTGGCCATGACAGGAGCAATGCGGGAGTTCGCAATCCTCCCTGGGACAGCGCGAAGCGCTGACGGAGGGGGCTTCCCCCAAGGACGTCCTAAGGGCTGATCGACATGCAACGATGCCTTATCTTTCCCTCGCCCCTCGCAGAGGGGAGAGGGTTGCGCAGACTTGGTCTTTGCGAGAGCAAAGGCCTAGTCGGAGCTGGGTGAGGGGTGGGCGCTCGC
>NZ_JBEPKL010000008.1:0-142649 GCF_040544655.1 Sphingomonas sp. 1185 | reverse complement strand
CCAGCTCCGACTAAGCCTTTGCTCTCGCAAAGACCAAGTCTGCGCAACCCTCTCCCCTCTGCGAGGGGCGAGGGACGGAAAGGCATCGCTGAATGTCGGTCGGCCCCAAATCCTCCCCATCGTCAGATGGGGAGGGGGACCAGCGAAGCTGGTGGAGGGGTGTCCCCGCCGATGGTGACACCCCTCCGTCAGTCCTTCGGACTGCCACCTCCCCTTGCAGGGGAGGAACAAGGGGCGATTACGTCCCCGCCTTCGCGATCCGTTCGCGTGCCTCGCGTTCGATCGTTTCCAGTTCGTCGACCGTCTGGACCAGCGCGGTCATTTGCTGGCGGAGTTCGCCGATCCGCGCATGGCATCGCTCGGCCAGCGCGCGCATTTGTTCGACATGCTGGGGATCGGCATCGTACAGCCGCAGGAACTCCTCGATCTCGCGCAGCGAGAAGCCCAGCCGCTTGCCGCGCAGGATCAGCTGCATCCGCGCCGTTTCCCGCTTGGAATAGACGCGCGCGGTGCCCACCCGTCGCGGCTCGATCAGCCCGCGATCCTCGTAGAAGCGCAACGTGCGCGTCGTCACCCCCAGGCTGTTGGCGACATCCTGGATGCCGCGCAACTCCTCCGTATCCGTCACTTCGCCTGTTCCCCCACCGGCCGCGCCGCCGCCGCCTTCGCCAATTCTTCCTCGACCAGTTCCTTTTTCGACAATTTGCCGATCAGGGTCTTGGGCAGGCTTTCGCGGATTTCGACTTCGCGGGGAAGCTCGATCTTGCTGACCTTGTCCTGAAGGAACACACGCAGTTCCTCGGGCGTCGCGTGATGATCGGCGGCCAGCTTGACGAAGGCCTTGGGCGACTGGCCGCGATAGGGGTCGGGGATGCCGATCACGACTGCCTCGGCGACGGCGGGATGCTCGTACAGCGCCTCCTCGATCATGCGGGGATAGACGTTATAGCCGCCGCACAGGATCACGTCCTTGATCCGGTCGACGATGAACAGATAGCCGTCCTCGTCCAGATAGCCGACATCGCCGGTGCGCAGCGCGCCGTGGATGAAGACCTGTTCGCTCTCGGTGGGCTTGTTCCAATAGCCGGACATGACCTGCGGGCCCCGCGCGCAGATTTCGCCGACCTCGCCCGGCGGCATCAGCCGGTCGGGATTGTCGCGGTCGCGGATCTCGATGATCGTGCCGGGGAAGGGCAGCCCCGCCGATCCGCCCTTGTTCTCGCCCAGGATCGGGTTGCAGGTGATGATGGGCGACGCTTCCGACAGGCCATAGCCCTCGACCAGCTTGCCCCCGGTCGTGGTCTCGAACGCCACGCGCACCTCGGCAGGCAGCGGCGCGCCGCCCGAGATGCACGCCTTGATCGCCGACAGGTCGACCTTGCGCGCCTCGGCCACGCCCGCGATCGCGTTGTAGATGGTGGGGACGGCCGGGAAATAGGTCGGCTTGCTGCGCGCGATGGTCTTGAGCACCTGGTCCAGCTCGAACCGGGGGAGCAGGATCATCTCCGCGCCGACCCGGATCGCGAAGCTGAGCACCGTGGTCAGCGCAAAGACGTGGAAGAGCGGCAGGACGCCCAGGATACGTTCCTCGCCGATCATCTCCTCGCCGCCGGTATGGATGACCATCGCATCGGCATTGGCGATCAGGTTGGCGTGCGACAGCATCGCCGCCTTGGGGCTGCCCGTGGTGCCGCCGGTATATTGCAGCACCGCCACATCGTCGGGCCTGGCCGATACCGGGGCCGGGGTGCCGCCGCGCTTCATCATCTGCGCGAAACTCAGATGGCGGGGCGAGGGGCCGGGGGCGGCGATCAACGACCGCTTGAGCAGGCGATAGGCCAGCCCCTTGATGGTCGGCAGCGCGTCGGCCACGGGACAGGCAATGACGTGGCGCAGGCCCAGCTTCTCGGCGACATGGGAGACGCGGCCGTAAATGTCGGGAATGTCGCAGGTCGCGATGATCTCCGCGCCCGAATCCTCCAGCAAATGGCACAGTTCGCGCTCGACATAGAGCGGGTTGACGTTGACGACGATGCCCCCCGCCTTCAGCGTCGCGAAATAGAGGACGGGATAATAGATGATGTTGGGCAGGCAGAGCGCGACGCGGGTGCCCTGCTTCACCCCCAGCGCCTGGAGCCCGGCGGCGGCCTTGTCGACCATCGCGCCCAGTTCGCCATAGCGGGTGATTCGGCCCATGAAGTCGATGGCGGGGCGATCCCCGTGCCGCCGTACCGTGGTCTCGAACATGTCAGTCAGCAGCCGCGGCTCGAAGACCAGGGGACGTCCCGCCGCCTGACCCGGTACACCGCCTGTCGTGGTTTCCCCGATGGCTCCTGCCGTCATCGCGTCGCTCTCCTATATCTTTTTTCGACCATACCCGGTTGTCGATTGCGGTCGAGTTGCTTATTGTCTTGACGTATAGGGTAGGTAACGCACCTTAACGTTAGGCCGCAAGCCCATAAAGAGAGGATTGGATGACCAACATCGTGATCGCAGGCTATGCCCGCTCTCCCTTCACCCAGGCTGGCAAGGGCGCGCTCGCACGGGTTCGTCCCGATGACCTGACCGCGCAGGTGATTCGCGGCCTGATCGAGCGGACCGGTGTCGATGCATCGGAGATCGAGGACATCATCCTGGGCTGCGCCTTCCCGGAAGGCGAGCAGGGCATGAACGTCGCGCGGCTGATCGGCCTGCTGGCGGACCTGCCGCTGTCGGTCGGTGGCATGACGGTGAACCGCTTCTGCGGATCGTCCATGTCGGCCATCCATATCGCCATGGGCCAGATCCAGATCGGCGCGGGCGAGGCGTTCATCTGCGCTGGCATCGAGTCGATGAGCCGGGTGCCGATGGGCGGCTATAACCCGCTGCCCAACCCTGAACTCGCCGCCGCGCGGCCCGGCGCCTATATGGGCATGGGCCAGACCGCCGAGAATGTCGCGCAGAAGTATCAGATCACCCGCGCCGAGCAGGAAAAGTTCGCGGTCGCCAGCCAGAAAAAGGCCGCCGAGGCGCGCGCCTCCGGTCGTCTGGCCGATGAGATCGTGCCGATCCACACCAAGGCGGGCGACGTCACCGAGGACGGCCTGATCCGTCCCGACACGACCGAAGAGGTGCTGTCCGGCCTGAAGCCCGCCTTTGACAAGGACGGCACCGTCACGGCGGGCACCGCCTCGCCGCTGACCGATGGTGCGGCGGCCGTGCTGGTCACGTCGGAGGAGTTCGCCAATCGCCACGGCCTGAAGATCCTCGCCCGTATCAAGGCGGTCGGCATTTCGGGCTGCGAGCCCGAGACGATGGGGTTGGGGCCGATCGCTTCGTCCAAGAAGGCACTGTCGCGGGCGGGCATCGCGTCGAGCGACCTCGATGTGGTCGAGATCAACGAAGCCTTTGCCAGCCAGGCGATCGCCTGCATCCGCGACCTGGACCTGAAGGACGAGACGATCAACAAGGACGGCGGCGCGATCGCGATCGGTCATCCGCTGGGCGCGACCGGCGCGCGTATTGTCGGCAAGGCGGCGGCGTTGCTGGCGCGCGATGGCGGCCAATACGCACTCGCCACCCAGTGCATCGGCGGCGGGCAGGGCATCGCGACCGTTCTGGAGCGTGCATGATGACTGACACGATCAACAAGGTTTGCGTGATCGGCGCAGGCGTGATGGGCGCGGGCATTGCGGCACAGGTCGCCAATGCCGGTGTGCCCGTCCTGCTGCTCGACATCGTGCCCAAGGACGGCGGCGACCGCGACGCCATCGCCAAGGGTGCGGTCGCCAAGATGCTCAAGACCGAGCCCGCGCCCTTCATGTCGCCCGCCGCCGCCAGGCTGGTCGAAACGGGCAATATCGAGGATCATCTCGACAAGGCCGCCGAATGCGACTGGATTGTCGAGGCGGTGGTCGAGCGGCTGGACATCAAGCAGGCGCTCTATGCCCGGCTGGAGGAATTGAAGCGGTCGGGGACGGCGGTGTCGTCCAACACCTCGACCATCCCGCTCGGCCATCTGCTCGAGGGGCGGTCGGAGCAGTTCAGACAAGACTTCCTCATCACCCATTTCTTCAACCCACCGCGCTATATGCGGCTGATCGAGATCGTGACCTCCGACCATACCGATGCCGGTGTTGCGGCCAAGGTCGAGCAGTTTGTCGATCACCGCATGGGCAAGCGGATCGTCCGCGCCAAGGACACGCCTGGCTTCATCGCCAACCGTATCGGCACCTATTGGCTGGCGGTCGCGATCAACGCGGCGATGGACCAGGGGCTGACCGTCGAGGAGGCCGACCAGATCGGCGGCCGTCCGATGGGCGTGCCCAAGACCGGCATTTTCGGGCTGATCGATCTGGTCGGCATCGACCTGATGCCGCTGCTCGCCAAGTCGCTATCCTCGACCCTACCGGAGGGGGATGCCTATTTCGACACGATCCGCCCGCTGCCGCTGGTCGACAGGATGATCGCGGAGGGCTTTACCGGCCGCAAGGGCAAGGGCGGCTTCTACCGCCTCGACCGCAAGCCCGACGGCACCAAGGCCAAGCAGGCGATCGACCTGAAGACCGGCGAATATCGCGCGGAGAAGAAGCCCGAGCGTCTGCCCGCCCGCGCCGAAAAGGACCTGGCCGCGCTGGTCGCGACGCCGGGCAAGGTCGGCGACTATGCCTGGGCGATCCTGGGTCCGGTGCTGTCCTATGCCGCCGGTATGGTCGGCGAGGCGGCGGACGACGTGGTCGCGATCGATGACGCGATGAAGCTGGGCTATAACTGGAAGTTCGGCCCGTTCGAGTTGATCGACCGTCTGGGGCCGGGCAAGCTGGCCGAGCGGCTGCGCGCCGAGGGCAAGCCGGTCCCGGCGCTGCTGGAGACGGCGGGCGACCGGCCCTTCTACCGCGTGGTCGATGGCAAGCGGCAATATCTGACGATCGGCGGCGACTATGAAGATGTCGTCCGTGCCGAGGGCGTGCTGCTGCTCGAGGACATCAAGCTGCGCTCCGAGCCCTTGCTCAAAAATGGCTCGGCGGCGGCCTGGGATGTCGGCGACGGCGTCGTGGCGTTCGAGTTCACCGGCAAGATGAACGCGCTCGACGAGCAGGTGCTGACCCTGCTGCAAAAGACCATCGCGCTGGTGAAGAGCCAGTATAAGGCGCTGGTCATCTATAATGAGGGCAGCAACTTCTCGGCCGGGGCCAATCTCGGCCTTGCCATGTTCGCGGTGAACATCGCGGCCTGGGGCGAGGTCGACAAGCTGGTCGTCGCGGGGCAGCAGGCATATAAGGCGCTGAAATACGCACCCTTCCCGGTGGTGGCCGCGCCGGCTGGCATGGCGCTGGGCGGCGGGTGCGAGATCCTGCTCCACGCCGATGCGATCCAGGCGCATGCCGAAAGCTATATCGGGCTGGTCGAGACCGGCGTCGGTCTGGTGCCCGGCTGGGGCGGCAATGGCGAGTTGATCGACCGCCTCGCCAAGTCGCCCAAAATGCCAAAAGGTCCCATGCCCGCCGTCATGAAGGCATTCGAGACGATCTCGACCGCGCAGGTGTCGCGCTCGGCGGCGCTGGCGAAGGACCTCGGCTATCTCCGCAAGGACGATGGCATCACCATGAACCGCGACCGCCTGCTGGCCGATGCCAAGCAGAAGGCGCTGTCGCTGGTCGAGGGCTATCAGCCGCCTGAAAAGCCGGTCTTCCGCCTGCCGGGTGCGGCGGGGCGGGTCGCGTTCAGCGGCGCGGTCGCCGACTTCGCCAAGAAGGGCGTCGCAACCCCCTATGACGTGGTGGTGGCGGGCCGTCTGGCGAACATCGTCACCGGCGGTGAGGCCGACATCATCGACGAGGTGAGCGAGGATCAGCTGCTGAAGCTGGAACGCGCCGCCTTCATGGAAAGCGTCAAGGACGCGCGGACCCAGGCGCGGGTCGAGCATATGCTCGAAACCGGCAAGCCGCTGCGCAATTGATCGGGAGAGGATAATCCCATGCAAGTCTATAACGCGCCGCTGCGCGACATGCGCTTCGTCCTCCACGAGCTGTTTCAGGAAGACGAGTTCGGCCCCGTCGCGGGGCAGGACGAATTCGGCCCCGAGCTGTACGACGCCATCCTGGAAGAGGCGGCGCGCGTCACGCAGGAGGTTCTGCTCCCGCTCAACGCCACCGGCGACATCGAAGGGTGCAAGCTGGAGAATGGCGTCGTCCGCACGCCCGCCGGGTTCAAGGACGCCTATAGCCAGTTCTGCGAGGGCGGCTGGGCCGCGCTCGCCTCGCCGGTCGAATATGGCGGGCAGGGGCTGCCCGAGGCGGTGAACAAGCTGGTCGAGGAGATGATCTGCGCGACCAACCTGTCGTTCAGCCTCTATCCCGGCCTGACGCACGGCGCCACCACCGCGCTGATGGGCCATGGCTCGGAGGACCTGAAGAGCTTCTATCTGCCCAAGATGATCTCTGGCGAATGGTCCGGCACCATGTGCCTGACCGAGGCGCATTGCGGCACCGATCTGGGCCTGCTCCGCACCCGTGCCGAACCACAGGAGGATGGGTCTTACCGGCTGACCGGCGGCAAGATCTTCATCTCGGCGGGCGACCATGACCTGACCGATAACGTCATCCACCTCGTCCTCGCGCGCACGCCCGATGCGCCCAAGGGGGTGAAGGGGATCAGCCTGTTCCTGGTGCCCAAATATCTGCCCAAGGATGACGGCTCGGTCGGCCCGGCCAACGGCGTCAGCGTCGCGGCGATCGAGCACAAGATGGGCCTGAAGGCGTCGGCCACCTGCCAGCTGGAGTTCAACGACTCCAAGGGCTGGGTCGTGGGCGAGCTGAACAAGGGCCTGGCCGCCATGTTCACCATGATGAACACCGAGCGCGTCTCGGTCGGCATCCAGGGTCTGGGCATCAACGAGATCGCCTATCAGTCGGCCGTCGCCTATGCCAAGGACCGGTTGCAGGGCCGCGCGCTGGGCGGGGCCAAGCGCCCCGACCTGCCCGCCGATCCGATCATCGTCCACCCGGACGTGCGGCGGATGCTGATGACGATGCGCGCCTATGCCGAGGGCTGCCGCGCGCTGGGCCAATGGGCGGCACGCGCGCTGGATGCCGAGGCGAATGCCATCGACCCGGCCGACCAGTCGCGCGCGGCGGACTTCGTCGCGCTGATGACCCCGGTCGTGAAGGCGCTGTTCACCGACCTGGCCTTCGACGCGGCGAACATGGCGGTGCAGGTGCATGGCGGCCATGGCTATATCCGCGACCATGGCATCGAGCAGTTCGTCCGCGACGCGCGCATCGCCCAGATCTATGAGGGCACCAACGGCGTCCAGGCGCTCGACCTCGTCGGCCGCAAGATGCCCGCGCATATGGGCCGCTATATGCGCCCCTTCTTCCATGCCGTGTCCGAACAGGTCGAGGCGCTGGTCAAGTCCGAGGACAAGGCGATCGCCGGCTGGGCGGCGGGGATGCAGCAGGCGTTCGGCGCGCTCCAGCTCAGCACGGGCATGATCGCGCAGAAGGGGATGAAGGACCCCGAGGAGGCCGGTGCCGCCGCGACCGACTATCTGCGCCTGCTCGGTCTGGTCGGCATGGGGCATTGCTTCCTGAAGTCGGCGCGGATCGCGACCGCAAAACTGGCCGAAGGCAGCGACGAGGCAGGCTTCTACAACGCCAAGCTCGCCACCGCCGGTTTCTTCTTCGATCGCATCCTGCCGCAGGCGACGGCGGCGTTCCTGGCGATCAAGTCGGGCAAGCGCTCGACCATGGCGCTGGAGCTGGAGGCGTTTTGATGGTCATGATGTCGGCGGGCCTTGATTGCGGCCCGTCGGCATTATACGCATAGGGCATTATCCTATGCGTCACATGATGAACGTATAGGGAAATCTGGGCGACCGTGAAAAGGCGGCGTCCGGCCCGGATCATCGGGCATGGAGAGGAGAAGAGGCATGTTGTTGAGCCTGACAGCCATGGCGCTGGCCGCCGGTGCGAACGCCGATACGGTGATCGGCCGTTGGCAGACCCAGACGCGCGGCGGCGTGGTCGAGATCCAGAAATGCGGAACGTCGGTCTGCGGTCGCGTCCTGACCTCGGAAAAGCTGCGCACCAACCCGGCGCTGACCGACCAGAACAACCGCGATCCCAAGCTGCGCAATCGCCCGCTGAAGAACCTGCTGATCCTGCAGGGCTTTTCACAGGACGGCGCGGCCTGGAGCGGCGGCACCATCTACAATGCCGAGGATGGCAAGACCTATAGCGCGAAGCTGACGCCCGAGGGGCCGGATACGCTGAAGGTGCGCGGCTGCGTCTTCGTGCCGCTGTGCAAGACGCAGACCTGGACCCGCATCCGCTGATCCGCCACGTCGCCATCCAACACAAGATTCGGGGAATAAGATCATGACCAAGCGCTTCAGGGCTCCGCTTCTGGCCTCTGCCATCCTGTCGTCCTCCTTCGCCTTTGCGGGGGCGGCGCACGGCCAGGCCTTTTATCTTCAGGAACAGTCGACGCGGGGGCAGGGCCGCGCCTTTTCGGGCGAGGGTGCCGATACCGGGGCCTCGTCGCTGTGGTGGAACCCCGCCTCGATCGCGGGGATGGAGCGCGGCGAGGCGGTGCTCGGCGCCTCGGCGATCATCCCCAAGGGCGATGTGGTCGATACCGGCACGCTGATCCGTCGGCCGGGCCAGACCACCTTCCAGCCCGTCGGCGGCAACCGTGTGTCGAGCGATCCGATCAATCGCGGCGTCGTGCCCTCGGGCGCGGTCGCCATCCCGCTGAACGACCGGGTCGCGGTTGGCCTGGCCGTCACCTCGCCCTACAGCTTCACGACCGAATATGACGGCAACAGCTGGGCGCGGTACAGCGCGCTCAAGACCGAGCTGCGGACCATCGACATCCAGCCTTCGGTGGGCATCGCGCTGTTCGACTGGCTGCGCGTCGGCGGCGCGCTCAACGTCGAATATACCAAGGCCGAACTGGGCAATGCGCTGCCCAACCTGTCGTCGCAGCTGGCGGACGGGTATCAGCGGCTGAAGGGCGATGGCTGGGACCTGGGCTGGACCGCCGGTGTCCAGCTGCATAATGACTGGGCGACGGTCGGCATCAGCTACAAGTCGAACATCAAGCACAAGCTGAAGGGCAGCCTGGAAGTGGGCGGCCTGCTCGGCCCCCTTGCCGGGCAGAACCGGACGATCGACGGCGCGACGGCGGAATTCTATACCCCCGCGCAGATCATCGTCTCGGGCCGTTTCCGCACCACCGACAAGCTGACGCTGAACGCGCAAGTCGTGCGCTTCACCTGGGCCGATTTCGACGCGATCCGGCTGGGCGCGCCGATCAACACCGCGATCCCCGAAAATTACCGCAACAGCTGGTCGCTGGCGGGCGGCTTCGACTATGCGGCCAATGACCGCCTGACGGTGCGTGCCGGTGTGCAGCGCGGCATTACCCCGACCCAGGACGGCAATCGCGACGCGCGCGTGCCCGACGCCAATCGCTGGAACTACTCGATCGGCGGCTCGTACAAGCTGACCCCGCGCTTCACGCTGGACGCGGCAGGCAGCTATATCGACTTCGCCAACGCGACCATCGATCGCCGTACCGCCGCCTATGCGGGCACGGCGGTGCAGACGCCGATCCTGACCTCGGGCCAGGTGCAGAATGCGCGTGCGTTCGTGGCGTCGATCGGCGGCCGCTTCAGCTTCTGATTGAGAGAGTGGTTATGAAGATCGTCGTGCCCGTGAAGCGGGTGTTGGATTATAACGTGAAGCCGCGTGTAAAGGCGGACGGGACGGGCGTCGACTTGGCGAACGTCAAGATGTCGATGAACCCGTTCGACGAGATCGCGGTGGAAGAGGCGATCCGGCTGAAGGAGAAGGGGGCGGCGACCGAAGTGGTCGTCGTCTCGATCGGCGAGCCCAAGGCGGCGGACACGCTGCGCACCGCGCTCGCGATGGGCGCGGACCGGGCGATCCTGATCACTGCCGACCAGGCACCCGAACCGCTGGGCGTCGCCAAGCTGCTCGCCAAGGTGGTCGAGGAGGAACAGCCCGGCCTCGTGATCCTGGGCAAGCAGGCCATCGACGGCGACAACAACCAGACCGGGCAGATGCTGGCCGGGCTGCTCGGCTGGGCGCAGGGGACCTTCGCCTCCAAGGTCGAGATCGATGGACAGAGCGCCAACGTCACCCGCGAGGTCGATGGCGGTCTGGAGACGGTGGCGCTCACGCTGCCCGCGATCGTGACGACCGACCTGCGTCTGAACGAGCCGCGCTATGCCTCGCTGCCCAACATCATGAAGGCCAAGTCCAAGCCGATGGTGACCAAGACGGCGGCCGATTACGGCGTCGACATCGCGCCACGGCTGACGATCACCCATGTCGCCGAGCCGGGCAAGCGCCAGGCGGGCGTCAAGGTCGGCTCGGTCGACGAGCTGGTCGAGAAACTCAAAGCACTGGGAGTGGCCAAGTGAAGACGCTGGTTTGGGTCGAGCATGACGGCGGGACCGTCAAGGATGCCACGCTGGCGACCGTCACGGCGGCGGCCAAGCTGGGCGAGGTGCATCTGATCGTCGCCGGGCAGGGCGTCGACGGCGTGGCGCAGGCCGCCGCGAAGATCGCAGGCGTCGGCAAGGTCCATGTCGCCGACGACGCGGCCTACGCCAACGCGCTGGCCGAGAATGTCGCGCCGCTGATCGCGCAACTGATGGGGCATCACGACGCCTTCCTCGCCCCCTCGACCACCACCGGCAAGAATATCGCGCCGCGCGTCGCGGCCCTCATCGACGTGATGCAGATTTCGGACATCCTGTCGGTCGAGGGGCCGGACAGCTTCACCCGGCCGATCTATGCGGGCAACGCGATCGCGACCGTCAAGACCAGCGACGCCAAGCTGGTCCTGACCGTCCGCACCACCGCCTTCGAAAAGGCGGCGGCCGAGGGTGGCTCGGGCACCATCGAGGCGGTCGGCTCGACCGGCGATGCGGCCAAGTCCCGCTTCGTGAGCGCGGAGAAGGCCGAGAATGCCCGGCCGGAACTCACCAGCGCCAAGGTCATCGTCTCGGGCGGCCGCGCGCTGGGCTCGGAAGAGCAGTTCCATGCGCTGATCGACCCGCTTGCCGACAAGCTGGGCGCGGCCGTCGGGGCGAGCCGCGCGGCGGTCGATGCGGGCTATGCGCCCAACGACTATCAGGTCGGCCAGACCGGCAAGATCGTGGCCCCGGAAGTCTATGTCGCGGTCGGTATCTCGGGCGCGATCCAGCATCTGGCGGGCATGAAGGACTCCAAGGTCATCGTCGCGATCAACAAGGACGAGGATGCCCCCATCTTCCAGGTGGCCGATATCGGTCTGGTCGGCGATCTGTTCACCATCGTGCCGGAACTGACCGACAAGGTCTGAAGACAGGCGCATCCCGGTGTTGGCCGGGATGCGCCGTTATCGGCGGGGGCGGAAAATCATCCCAATATCGTTGATTTATGTGAGGAATGCGCAGGAAATCCCGTTGCCTGCTTGTTCCCGCCACGCCGGTCCGGTTAGCGTTAGCAGATGAATGAGAATATGATGGGAGGAAGCGAGCGGCGCGTGCGCACGATCGCGGATCTGGCGCAGCTGGCGGGGGTGTCGCCGGGCACCGTGTCGCGCGCGCTGGCCGGCAAGGCGCTGGTCAACGAAGAGACGCGGCGGCGCATCCAGTCGCTGGCCGACGAGCATGGCTTTCGCCCCAATCAGATGGCCAGCCGGTTGCGCACCCGCCGGACCGGGGTGATCGGGATCGTCGTGCCGCTGGGGCATGAGCGTCGCCAGCATCTGTCCGACCCGTTCTTCATGACCATGCTGGGCTATCTGGCCGATGCGCTGACCGAGAGCGGCTATGACGTGATGCTCTCGCGTATCATCCCCGATGCCGAGGACTGGCTGGACCGGGTGGTCGATTCGGGAATGGTCGACGGCGTCCTGCTGATCGGCCAGTCCAACCAGTATGACGCGATCGAGCGGGTGGCGCGGCGCTATCGCCCGCTGGTCGCCTGGGGCGTGACGCTGCCCGATCAGGTGCATGTCGCGGTCGGCACCGACAATCGCGCGGGCGGGCGGCTGGTCGGCGAACGGCTGATCGCGCGCGGATGCCGTCGCATCGCCTTTCTGGGCGACGCCAGCGCGCCCGAAATCCGCCAGCGCCATGACGGCGTGGCCGAGGCGATCGCGGCGGCGGGAGTGGATGCTCAGCTGATCCAGCTCGCCACGCATCTCGCCTCGGACCTGATGGAGCGGGAGATTGCGGCGCATATCGACGCGTTGCTGGAACAGGGCGGCGGCACCATGCCCATCGACGGCATCGCCGCGGCCTCCGACATGATCGCGATGACGGCGGTGCGCGTGCTGGCCGACCGCGCGATCACGGTGCCCGACGCGCTGCCGGTGATCGGCTATGACGACCTGCCGCTATCGGCGCAGGCGGTGCCGCGCATCACCACCATCCGCCAGGATGTCGCGACCGGCGCGCAGGCGATGGTCGATGCGCTGTTCGCGCGGATCGCGGGCCAGGAAGCCGGATCGGTGATCCTGACCCCCGAACTGATCGCCCGCGACTCCGCCTGACCGGGCTCAGTCGCGCGCGATCGTCACCCGGTCTCCGTCAAAGGCCAGGCGGAACCACGGCGCGGCGGTGCCCCCGAAACGCTGGCGACGCAGCGCCGGGTCGGCACCGGCGTCGCGGCCCTCCAGTCCCCAATAGTCGACGAAGCTGATGACATCGCCTTCGCCGGTCACCCACCAGCAATAGGCCTGGGTCGGTTCCTCGACCGGATTGCCCGCGACCAGGCCGGTGCCGTTGACCGGCCGCCACGGCCCGTCGAACCGCTCCGCGACCATCGCATAGAGCCCGGTCGGCGCGCCCAGGCCGGGGGCGAAGCGCTTGCCCTGCGTCGACCAGAAGCAGTAATAATGGCCGTCGCGCAGGATGATGTGCGGCCGCTCCAGCTCGCTGTTGACGCCCAGCGATTCGATCAGCGGCGGCTGGATCGCCCAGCGGTCGCCCTCGCGCTTCGCCACGCCGACCACGCCATCGATATCCTGTTTCACCCAGCCCGCCGATCCGACGAACAGCAGATACTCCGCCCCGTCCGCCGGATCGCGGAAATAGCCGGGATCGCGAAAGCCCTTGATGCCGCCATTTTCGGGTTCGGCCTGGTTGGCGACGATATAGTGATGCCCGTCCGCCGCGACGCTCTCGACCGGCGTGCTCCATCCCTCGGTGCGCCCTTCCTCGGGCAGGAAGCGGCCGACCGTCTCGAACAATCGCTGCTCGAAGGTGCGCGGACCGCCGCGCCGCCCCGAGGCGGTGAAATACATGGTCAGCGTCGTGTCGTCCTCGCCCAGCACCGCCGAGCCCGACCATTCGCGGCTGCCCGGCGTGAAGCCGTCGGGGAAGGTCACGCCGTGATCGCGCCAGCCGTCCGCACCGTGGCTGGTCAGCCGGATGCGCGCTTCGTCATGGCGCATCTCGGGGTCCTCGAAGCGCGGCGTGGCGAGGAAGAACCACCAGCTCCGCCCGCCGAGAAAGGCGGTGCGGCCATCGGCATAGGCGATCTGCCACATGTCCCACAGGTCGTGGTCGGGCAGGATCGGCACGACATCGGCGGCGGTGAAGACGGGCAGGCGGGCATCGTCTTGCGCGGCGATCCCGGCCAGCGCCTCGGCCGACCAATGGGCGGGGGTGATCGTCATAATACCTCGGAGCAGAAAGGGGGGAGGGGGATCAGGCTTGCGGCACCGCGCCCAGGGGCAGGCCCTCCCGCCCCCGCGCGCGCACCGTGAACACGGAGACGGCGGCCAGCAGCATCAGCACACCGCACAGGGTCAGCACATTGCGCGGATCGCTGCCCAGCCAGTCTTGGTAGAACAGGGGCAGGGTCACGCCGAAGATCAGCATCGGAATGACGATCATCATGTTGAAGATGCCCATATAGACGCCCGTCCGCTCGGGCGGGATCGAGCCCGCCAGGATGACGTACGGGTTGCCCATCATGCTGGCCCAGCCCAGCCCGATGCCGATGGCGGGCAGGAACAGCATCGCCTTGCTGGTGACATGGGGCATCGCGATCATGCCGATGCCGGTGATGACCAGGCACAGCGCGTGGAGCGGCGCCGCCCCCCAGCGCTTGGCCAGCGGCACCATCGCAAAGGCCGCGACGAAGGCGACGCCGTTATAGAAGGCCGCGACCTCGCCATTGGTCAGCACGGCGGCATGGAAGCCCGACGAAGTGGCATCGGCAGTGCCATAGACCGAACGGCCGATCGCGTAGATGACATAGTTCCAATAGGCCATCATCGCATACCATTGGAACAGGCTCATCAGCGCCAGCTTGCGCATCGGCATCGGCATGGCGCGGATCGCGTCGCCGATCTCCTTGAGCACCGGCCCGATCCCCTTGGGCGCGGCGGCGATGCGCGCGCGCTCCGCCTCGCTCGTCGGCAATTCGGGCACGCGCCGGATCGACCAGACGATGGTGATGAAGGACAGCGCCGCGCCGATCATGAAGACCACGCGCGCCGTATAGGGGATATTGTGCCCGTCGACCCAGTCAGGGTTCATTCCCGCCCAGACCAGGATCGAGGGGGTGAGGAAGGCGAGCATCTGCGCCAGGCCGGTAAAGGCGCTCTGGGTCAGAAAGCCGATATTATGCTGCGACCCGTCCAGCCGGTCGGAGACATAGGCGCGATAGGGCTCCATGGTGATGTTGTTGCCCGCGTCGAGAATCCAGAGCAGCGACACCGCCATCAGCAGCGACGAGCTGAGCGGCATGAAGAACAGCCCGAGCGCACACAGTACCGCGCCGACCAGGAAATAGGGGGTGCGACGGCCCCAGCGGCTGTCGGTCCGGTCGCTCATCGCGCCGATCAGCGGCTGGATCAGCAGGCCCGTCATCGGCCCGGCCATCTGCAACAGCGGAATCTGCGCCTCCGACGCGCCCAGATAGCTGTAGATCGGCGCCATATTGCCCTGTTGCAGCCCGAAGCTGAACTGAAGGCCCAGAAAGCCCAGATTCATCTCCAGGATGCGGACCAGCGAAAGGCGGGGTTTGATCGGGGCCATGGTTCCGGCGGCGGGGGTGGACGGGGTCATCGAGATCCTCTCGCACGCGGGGGTGGGCCATGGTCTATCGCTGGCTTGCCGCGTCGCGCGGGATCATGCCGCGCCGCGCAAGGGATTGCAACAAACGATTGCATGAGCGGCCGCGCATGTTTCGTTCCCAAAGTGGCACGGCTTGCGGCCGATCAGGGCGTCGTCATCGCCCGACCGGCCGCGCCCGTGCCGTTTGGAAGACCTTACCGCCCGCCGGGCGGCAGGTTCGTCTCCAGATAGCGGGTCATCAGCGAATAGAGGTGGATGCTAGTATTCTCGCCCTCATAGATGCCGTGGCTGCGGTCGGGATAGGCCATCATCGAGAAGGGCTTGTTGAAGTGGATCAGGCGATCCACCAGCTGGTCCTGGTTCTGATAATGGACATTGTCGTCCAGCGTGCCGTGGATCAGCAGCAGATTGCCCTTCAGCCGGTCGGCGAAGGTGATCGGCGAACCATTTTTATAGCCGTCCGCATTGTCCTGCGGCAGCCCCATGTAACGCTCCTGATAGATGGTGTCATAGAGCTTCATGTCGGTCGGCCCGGCCACCGCGATGCCGGTCTTGTAGAGATCGGGATAGCGGAACAGCGCGTTCTGCGTCATCGCGCCGCCGCCGCTCCAGCCCCAGATGCCGATCCGGTCGGGATCGATATAGGGCCGCGTCGCCAGCATCGTCTTCACGCCCGCAGCATAATCGGCGGAGGCGAGGATGCCGACCTGGCGATAGATGCTCTTGCGCCAGTCGCGCCCGCGCGGGGTGGCGGTGCCGCGCGGATCGAGGCTGGCGACCAGATAGCCCTTTTGCGCGAGCATCCGGTGCCACAGCCCCTGCGCCCCCGCCCAGCGATCCGCGACCGTCTGGCCCCAGGGTTCGCCATAGACGAAGTACAGGATCGGATAGCGCTTGGCGGGATCGAAGCCCGGCGGCTTGATCAGCCAGCCGTCGAGCTGCGTGCCGCCGCCGATATCGACGCGGAAGAATTCGGTGGCGGGCAGGCCGCTGTCCCGGACGACCTTGGCCAGCGGCGCGTTGGCGGCGAGCGTGCGCAGCGGCTGCTGGCGCGTCATGTCGAGCATGTCGGTCACCGGCGGCGCATCGAAGCGGGACACGGTGTGCAGCGCCCAATGCTCGCCCGGCGCGATGTCGTAGCTGTGCGTACCCGGCTGACCGGCGGGGGTCAGCCGCTCGACCTTCGGACTGCCCGACAAGGTGGTGCGATAGAGGTAACGCTGGGTCGGATTGTCGGGCGAGGCGATGAACCAGGCATAGCCCGCCTTCTCATCGACATTGAGCAGCTCGACCACGTCGAACTTGCCCGGCGTGCGCAGGCTCGCGCGGCCGCTGGCCCGGTCGATGGTGTAGAGATGCCGCCACCCGTCGCGTTCGGACAGCCAGGTGAAGCGGCGCCCGCCGTTCAGCCATTCGGGCGCGACATTGGCCTCGACCCAGGCGGCGTCCTTCTCGGTCATCACCGGCCGGACCGAACCCGTCGCCGGATCGCCGAGCAGCACTTTGTAGGTGTTCTGAAGCCGGTTCGACTGCTGGATGAAGACCGCGTCCGATCCGCCCGCCCAGCTCATCTGCGGCACGTAGTTCTGGCGCGGGTCGCCATCCAGCTTGAACCAGCGGGTCTGGCCGTCCGCGACGTCGACCGCCGCCACCGTCACCGCCGAATTGGTCGTGCCCGCCTTGGGATATTGCAGCGGAATGACCTGCGAATATTGGCCGCCGGTATTCTTGATCATGTCGAACGTGCCGACGCCGCGCGTGTCGAAACGGAAAAAGGCGATCCGCCTGGAATCCGGGCTCCAGTCGAAGGCGCGGTGGACCGAGAATTCCTCCTCATAGACCCAGTCGGCCAGGCCGTTGACGATATAGTCGTCGCCGTCCTTCGTCAGCGCCAGCGCCGCGCCACCCTCGACCGGCTCGACATACAGGTTGTTCTTGTGGACATAGGCGATGCGGCGGCTGTCGGGCGAGATGCTGGCATAGAGGGTGGTCGAGGCGGGCAGGTTGCCGCCGACCCGGTGCAGCTTGCGCGTCGTCCGGTCGAACAGCCAGTAATCGGCCAGCGCATTGGTCCGGCGGAAACGCTGGCCGTTGGTCTGGATCAGCAGCCAGCGGTCGTCGGGCGACCATTGATAGCGGTCGATGTCGAGCGGCGCGGTCGCGCCCGGCGGGACCAGATCGGTCGCGGGCACCACGACCGTCCGCGCGCCGTCGGCGATCGTGTAGCGTATAATGTCCTGCCCGCCCTTGGGGCCCGCCTCCAGCGCGAGATAGCTCTCGCCGTCCTTGCCCCAGCGGCTTTCCCGCACCGATTGCGTGCGGACCGCACCGGGCCCGAAAATGGTTTCGACCGACAGCGACGGGGTAGCGGGCGTCGTCGCGGTCTGCGCCGCGACGGGCAGGGAAAGGGCCAGCGGGGAAAGGGAAACCAAAAGCCCGGAAATTCGCCAGCACGACCGCATCGACCCGCCCTATATTCGCTTGCAAAGCGCATAGCGTAACGGTGCTGGCCAAAATCGTATACAGAAATCTGCGTGGCGATCGCGGCCGATGCGATTACAGACGGTGGCGGTTCGCGACGAGGAAAGGAACAGCCGGGTCATGACATCGGGGATCGACCATGTCGCGATCATCGGCGGCGGCTTTGCGGGCACGCTGCTGGCGATCAATCTGGTGCGCCATGGGGGCCCGCGCGCCACGCTGATCGAGCGGCGGGCGAACCAGCTGGCGCGCGGCGTCGCCTATAGCGCGGCGCATGCCGAGCATCTGCTGAACGTCCGCGCGGGCAATATGAGCGCGCTGCGCGACGATCCCGATCATTTCGTCCGCTGGCTGGTCGCGCGCGGGGCGGGGGATGCGAAGACCTTCGTGCCGCGCCGGGTCTATGGCGACTATCTGCGCGACCTGTTGATGGAGACGATCGCGGCGGACCCCGCGCGGCTGACATTGGCGAGCGGCGAGGTGACGGCGCTGGAGCGGGCGGGGCAGGGCTATCGGCTCGATCTGGCGGAGGGCGGTTCGCTCGGCGCCGACGCGGTGGTGCTGGCGCTGGGCAATCTGCCGCCGCATACGCCGCCGGGGATCGATCCGGCCGTGTTGGACCAGGGCTGCTATCGCGAGGACCCCTGGGCGGGCGACATTGCCGAGGGGCTGGGCGCGGACGACCGGGTGCTGCTGGTCGGCAGCGGGCTGACCGCGATCGATGCGGCGTTGCTGCTGGACGCGAGCGGCTTTGGCGGGCGCATCGTCGCCATCTCGCGCCGGGGGCTGGCGCCGCGCCGTCACGCCGAGACCCCGCCGGTCGCGCCGCTTCGCGAACGCCCCGCCGCCAGCCTGTCGGCGCTGGTCCGGCATGTCCGCTGCGCCGCCGCCGAACAGGGCTGGCGCGGCGCGGTGGATGCGTTGCGGCCGGTGACGCAGATGATGTGGGGCGCGGCCGATGGCGCGACGCGGGCGCGCTTCCTGCGGCATGTCCGCCCCTATTGGGACGTGCACCGCCACCGGCTCGCCCCCTCGGTCGCCGACCGGGTCGATGCGCTGGTCGCGGCGGGGCGCCTGTCGATCGCGGGCGGCAAGCTGGTGCGGGTCGAGCCGGACGGCGCGGGCGCGGTGGTCCATTGGCGACCCCGCGGGGCGGAGGCGGTGGAGACGCTCCGCGTGGCGCGGATCGTCAACTGCACCGGGCCGCAGGGCGATCTGCTCCGCTCCCGCGAACCGCTGATCCGGCAGTTGCTGGCGGGCGGCATGATCCGGCCGGATGCGCTGCGGATCGGGCTGGAGGTCGATGCGCAGAGCCATGTCGTCGCGGCCGATGGCGGGGTGGACGACCGGCTTTATTGCATTGGCCCGATGACGCGCGGCGGCCTGTGGGAAGTCGTCGCGGTCCCCGATCTGCGCCAGCAAAATTGGGAACTCGCCCGACGGCTCGCCCATGCGCAATGGGTGGGCGGCGAGGGGCTTTGACCTTTTTCCTGCGATAAGCCGCGTCGTTACGCGGTCGCCCCGATGCGCTTCAGCCAGTCGGCATGGCTGGGCATCGATTCCGCCATCTGACCGATCGCGTCGGCCAGCTTGCCGACGAACGCGCGGCTCTGTGCGGGGTCGCCATAGCTGAGCAGCGGGTCGGGCCCCTCGGGAATGTTGAACTGGCCGAGATGCACCGCCGCCCAGCTCGCCGGGCCGAACAGGTCCATGTCGCGCGCGACCAGCCGCCCGCTCTCGCGGAAATGGCCGATCTTCATCGCCAGCGTGTCGGGGATCGGCATGGTCGCACAGTCGCGCCATAGCGGCGTATCGGTCCGCTGCGTCAGCTTGTAGTGCAGGATGATGAAGTCGCGGATCCGCTCATATTCGGTGATCGCGACGCGGTTATATTCCTCGATCGCGGCGGGGGCGAAGGCGCGGGTCGGGAAATAGGCGAGCAGCTTGGCGATCCCCGCCTGGATCAGGTGGATGCTGGTCGATTCGAGCGGCTCCATGAACCCGCTCGACAGACCGATGGCGACGACGTTGCGGTTCCAGAATTGCTTGCGCCGCCCCGTCGTGAAGCGCAGCGGTCGGGGATCGCCCAGCGGCTCGCCGTCCAGATTGGCCATCAGCGTCGCCGCCGCCTCATCGTCCGAGACATGGCGGCTGCAATAGACATAGCCGTTGCCGGTGCGATGCTGGAGCGGGATGCGCCATTGCCACCCGGCGGCGCGCGCGGTCGAGCGGGTATAGGGCGTCAGGCCGTCGCCGCCGGTCACGCACGGCACCGCCACCGCGCGGTCGCAGGGCAGCCAGTGCGTCCAGTCCTCATAGCCGGTGGCAAGCGCCTCCTCGATCAGCAGCCCGCGAAAGCCCGAGCAGTCGACGAACAGGTCCGCCGCCAGCACGCGGCCATCCTCCAGCGTGACCGAGGCGACATGACCGCGCATGCCCTCCAGCGCATGGCCCGCGATCCGCCCCTCGACACGCACCACGCCGCGCGCCTCGGCATAGCGGCGCAGATAGCGGGCATAGAGCCCGGCATCGAAATGATAGGCATAGTCGAAGGTCGAGGCGACGCTGCGCGGGTCGGCCATCGGCGCGGCGAACCGGCCGCGTCTGGCCGCGCCCCAGGCCATCGACAGTTCGTCGAACGGCACCGTCGCCCCCTGGGCCCCGCCCGCCGCCAGCCAATGCTGATGCACCGCGACCAGATCGAAGGATTTGCCATGCGTGCCGAAGGGGTGGAAATAGCGATGCCCCTCCCGACCCCAGCCGACGAACTCGATGCCCAGCTTGAAGCTGCCCTTCGTCTCGCGCAGGAACTCCGCCTCGTCGATGCCCAGCGTCTGGTTGAACAGCCGGATCGGGGGGATCGTCGCCTCGCCGACCCCGACCGTGCCGATCGCATCCGATTCGACCAGCGTGATGGTCAACCCGCGCGGCATCGCATGCGCCAGCGCGGCGGCGGTCATCCACCCGGCGGTGCCGCCCCCGACGATCAGGACCGACCGGATCGCCTCGGCGGGGCTGTCGCTCATCATGCCATCCTCTCCCTTTTGCCGCGCCATAGCATGCAAAGGTTTGCGATCCCACCGTCTCGATGCCGGGCCATGCACTGTGTTTTTCCGATCACAGTTAACGGATTTTTATGCAATGGTTTGCAAAGTCAGGCTTGCAAACGATTGCTCATGTGATAGCCAGTCTCCACGACATCCCGGCCACCGGGGCGAATCAGGAGAGGGTGAATGACGACGGGCGTTCTGCGGTCTTGCGGATCGATGGCGGCTCTGGCGATGGCACTGGCCAGCGCACCGGCCTTTGCACAGGCGACGAGCGCGCCGGCGGCTCCGGCCGCGCCGGCTCCCCAGGCGGGCAGCATCCCCGATGCGGGCGTGTCGAGCGAGGACATCGTCGTCACCGCCACCAGCGGCGAGCGTTCGCGCTTCCGCAGCTCGATCTCGGTGTCGCAGGTCAGCCAGGAGGCGATCCAGAATTTCACGCCGCGCTCGACCGCCGAGATCCTGCGCAACATCCCCGGCCTTCAGCCCAGCGACACCGCGGGTCCGGGCGGCAACGCCAATATCGGCGTGCGCGGCATTCCGGTGTCGACCGGCGGTTCGGAATATGTCTCGCTCCAGGAAGACGGCCTGCCCGACGTCCTGTTCGGCGACATCAACTTCGGCAACAACGACTATTGGCTGCGCTTCGACCAGAATGTGAAGACGGTCGAGGCGGTGCGCGGCGGTTCGGCCTCGACCTTCGCCAGCCAGGCGCCGGGCGCGGTCATCAACTTCATCAGCAAGACCGGCGAGACCAAGGGCGGCCAGATCGCCTATTCCAACGGCCTGGGCTTCCGCGAACACCGCGTCGACTTCGACTATGGCGGCCCGATCGACGACAATACGCGCTTCCACATCGGCGGCTATGCGCGCAACGGCGGCGGCTACACCAACGAGAATTTCAACATCCTGCGCGGTTACCAGATCAAGGCGAACATCACGCGCGATCTGGCCGACAATCGCGGCTTCATCCGCCTGTACTTCAAGCGGCTGGATGAGCAGGCGCCGACCAACACCACCACGCCGACGCTGGCGACGCTGGACGGCAACCGCGTGACTGGCTTCACTCCGCTGCCCAATTTCGACGGGCGTTCGGGTTCGGCCTATACGATCTACAACCGCAACTTCCAGTATCTGGACTATGACAATGGCGGCGTGAAGTCGGCCGAGGTGCAGGGCATCCATCCGCGCGTCACCGGCATCAGCGGCCAGATCCATTACGACTTCAACGACAATATCTCGCTCGACGACACGATGCGTTATCAGTGGATCAGCGGGAACTTCACGACCCAGTTCATCAACGTCCAGACCCGGACCGGCAGCGGCGGGCTGATCGGCTCGACCGTCAACGGCCAGACCGTCGGGTCGATCCGCTATGCGGCGGGTCCGAAGACCGGCCAGCTGTTCACGGGTTCGTACATCAACAACAATCCGAACATCAACGTGTTCATGAAGAACATGGACAACTTCGCCAACAACCTGACCCTGAACGGCAAGTTCCAGGTTGGGCCGGGCAAGGCGCGGCTGACCGCCGGTCTGTTCGTGATGCGGCAGAACATCGTCCAGGACTGGCACGTCAACCGCCAGTATAGCGAGCTGAACGGCGAGAATGCCGCGCCGCTCGACCTGTTCTCGACCACCGGCACGCAGCTGACCGCCGCGGGCCAGGCCGGGTTCAACGACAATTGGGGCAGCTGCTGCGCGCGGCGCGTCGACCTGACCTATACCGATGTCGCGCCCTTCCTGCAGGCGGGCTATGAGGTCGGCGGGCTGAACCTCGACGCCTCGATCCGCTATGACAGCGTGCATGGCGAAGGCACCGCGCAGGGTGGTGTCGCGGGTCCCAACACCCGCGTCTCGGATGCGCTGGGCTCGGCGGTGATCCCGTCGCTGGTGCTGAACCCGACCGCCGAGAAGATCAACTATACCGATGGCTATGTCAGCTGGTCGGTCGGCGCACTCTATGCGTTCAACAGCAAGACCAGCGTCTTCGCCCGCGCCAGCCGGGGCGGCCGCTTCAACGCCGACCGTCGTGTCCTGTCGGGCAATTTCAACGCCGACGGCTCGCTCAACAGCCAGGGACAGGCGACCTCGGTCAACTATCTCAACCAGCAGGAAATCGGCCTGAAGCAGCGCGGCGGCATCTTCGGCGCGTCCTATTCGGTCGAGATCACCGGCTTCCGCTCGACGCTGACCGAGAACAACTACGACTTCACCCGGATCAACAACCCGGCGCCGAACAACAATCCGAACATCTCCAACGGCTATCGCTCGCTGGGTATCGAGTTCAGCAGCCGGGTGAGCTATGGCAATTTCCATCTGGCCGCCGATGCGACCTATGCGAATTCCAAGATCACCAGCAGCGCGACGCCGTCGCTGGTCGGCAAGAAGCCCGGCGGCCTGCCCGACTTCCTGTTCGTCGTGTCGCCGTCCTATGACGCCG
Source organism: Sphingomonas sp. 1185 (assembly GCF_040544655.1). NCBI lineage: Bacteria > Pseudomonadati > Pseudomonadota > Alphaproteobacteria > Sphingomonadales > Sphingomonadaceae > Sphingomonas > Sphingomonas sp. 1185. Next base: position 119,590 of record NZ_JBEPKL010000008.1, on the reverse strand, counting down.
GTCCCATCGCCTTCGGCGTCAGCGTGAACGGCCAGACCAGCACCAAGTCGGACGACTTCAACCTGTACACGATCAAGGGTTCGACCTTCGTCAACGGCTTCGTGACGGTGCGCCCGACCGAGCGGCTGGAACTGGGCCTGAACGTCAACAACCTGTTCGACAAGCTGGGTTTCCGTGGCGGCGGCGGGCTGTTCCCGATCCTGTCCTCGACGCAGGGCGTGTTCAACAATACCGCGCTGTACGGGCGCACGGTGACGGGGTCGATCCGCTATCGTTTCTGACAAAGACTCTCCCTGGGGCGGGTGCCACTTGGCATCCGCCCCGCTTTTCGTTCAGGAGGCTGGCCATGACCGATCTGGCTCCACCCGCCCGCACCCTGAAGGACATCGCCCGGCTGGCAGGCGTGTCACCCGGTACCGTCAGCCGCGCGCTGGCGGGCAAGAGCGTGGTCAATGCCGAGACGCGGCAGCGGATCGAGGCGCTGGCCGCCGAGCATAATTTCCAGATCAACCAGATGGCCCGTCGCCTGCGTGCGCAACGGACCGGCGTCGTCGGGGTCGCCATTCCGCTGGGCCACGAGCGGCGGCAAAGGCTGTCCGACCCCTTCTTCATGACGCTGCTCGGCCATCTCGCCGACGAACTCGCGGCGCGCGACCATGACGTGATGCTGTCGCGGATCATTCCCGATGACGACGACTGGCTGTCGCGTATCGCCCGGTCGGGCATGGTCGACGGCGTGCTGCTGATCGGCCAGTCGGACCAGCTGGCGGTGATCGAGGCGGTGGCCGCGACCTATCGCCCGCTGGTCGTCTGGGGCAGCAGCCTGCCCGGCCAGCGGCATTGCGCGGTCGGGGTCGACAACCGGCTGGGCGGGCGGATGGCGGGCGAGCATCTGCTGGCCGCCGGGCGGCGTCGCATCGCCTTCATGGGTGAGGTCCGCACGCTGGAGCTGGAACAGCGCCATGCCGGGCTGTGCGATGCGCTGGCCGGGGCGGGGCTGGAGCCGCCGCTGCAATTCGATGTGGCGCTCGCGCCCGAGCTGATGCCCGACCAGATCGCCGCCAATCTGGCGCGGCTGCGCGAACGGGGGCAGACGGTCGACGGCATCGTCTGCGCCTCGGACATGATCGCGATGGCGACGATGGCGGAACTGGTGTCATCCGGCCTGAGCGTGCCGGGCGATGTCGCGGTGACGGGGTTCGATGATCTTCCGCTGGCCGAACGCGCCATTCCACGCCTGACCACCATCCATCAGGACCTGCGCGCCGGGGCCGAGGCGATGGTCGCCGCGCTGTTCGCACGGATGGAGGGGCGGGACGTGCCCGGCGTCGAGATGCCGCCGCGCCTGGTCGTCCGCGACTCCGCCTGACCCGAAAAAAGGTGCGGTCCGCTGGGAGATCGGACCGCACCGTCAGGATGGGAGTACGCTTATGGGAAGGGACCGGCGCGGCCAGGGTTGCGCCCCGGTCCCTTCATGTCAGGCCAGCGTCAGGCCGACATCGACATTGCCCCGCGTGGCATTGGAGTAAGGGCAGATCTGGTGCGCGGCCTCGACCAGCGTCTCGGCCTGGGCGCGGTCGAGGCCGGGCAGGGCGATGGTCAGGTCGGTGGTGATGCCGAAACCGCCCGCCGCGCGCGGCCCGATCCCGACCTTGGCGGACACCGACACATCGTCGGGCACCTTCACCTTCAGCTGCTGTCCGGCGACCTTCAGCGCGCCGATGAAGCACGCCGAATAGCCCGCCGCGAACAGCTGCTCGGGATTGGTGCCGTCGCCGCCGGCACCGCCCAATTCCCTGGGGGTCGACAGCTTCACGTCGAGCGTGCCGTCCTGCGTCCGGGCATGGCCGTCGCGACCGCCGGTGGCGCTGGCCTGGGTTTCGTATTTCACGTCGATCGTCACGGTCGGTCTCCGATGGTTCGATAATCGTTATCGCGATACATATATGGCATCGCGGTTCGGGCTTGTCCAGCGCTTCTTTTATCGCGATACGTATTTCCTGCTTAAACGGGAGATGGCGGATGTCGGCGCCCTGGCCGCTCGACGAACAACTGTGCTTCGCGCTTTACGCGGCCAATATGGCGATCCAGCGGACCTACAAGCCGCTGCTCGACCAGCTGGGGCTGACCTATCCGCAATATCTGGCGCTGCATGTGCTGTGGGAGGAGGACGGTCGCACGATCGGCGCGATCGCGCAGCGGCTGGCGCTGGAGTCCAGCACCGTCACCCCGCTGGTCAAGCGGCTGGAGGCGGCGGGGCTGGTGGCGCGCGAGCGCGATCCGCAGGACGAGCGCCAGGTCCGCGTCCGCCTGACCCCCGGCGGGCAGGATCTGCGCGACCGATGCGGATGCCTGGGCGAGGAACTGATCGCGCGGGCGGGAAGGCCGGTCGACGATCTGCGCGCGCTTCAGGCCGAGGTTCAGGCGCTTCGCCGCGCATTGGAGGCACGCGACGCGGGCGCGGCTTGATCTCCTACGATCCTGCGCCGTGCGAAGGGCGAGCCCGTCAGCTGGCTGCCCCCAGCGTGAAGACCACGCCCGGTGCATCCCGCAGGATCAGCGACAGCGATCCGTCCTTCAGCACCGGCACCGCCAGCCGCGCCGAGGTATAGCCCGCCGGGACGCTGACCGCGCCCGCCATGTCGGGCGTCGTCGCCACCCGGTCGATCAGGAACAGGTCGCGTCCCTCCAGCTGGCATCCCTCCGCCTGGCACCGCACCGTATCGATCTGCGGCAGGCGGACCAGCGTCGCCAGCGGCACCCAGTCGCCCTTGATGCCGCCGCGCACCAGCCGGAAACGCAGCGGCCCGGCTGCCGCCGGACCCAGCCGCGCCGGATCGAGCGTCGCGACCGCGATGTCGGGCGAGGACAGGCGGACGTCATGCCCGCCCTCCAGCGTGACGCTGGCGCTGCCGTCCGCCGTCGCCACCTCGATCGCGTCGCCGGGGGTCAGCCGCGACCCCTCGGCCGCGCGGATCGAGAAGGTCAGGCGCGCGGTGTCGGGCAACACCGTCTCGTCCCGCGTCGCCAGCGGCAGTCCGTGCGTGCCGTCCCTGGGGCTGAGGCTGCGCGCGGCGAGCGTGGCCGCCGGGCGCGGCGGCGCGGCGGTGATCGGCACCGACAGGGTGCGACCGTCGTTCAGGCGAATGCGTGCATTCGTCCCCTCCGCCGCGCGCCCGTCGGCGGCGGTGGCGATCAGCCGGTCGGTATCGCCGTCGCGGGTCAGGCCGTCGGGCGACAGGCGAACGTCACCGATCTCGACCCCGGCAATCTCGTCCAGCCGCTGGCCGGTCAGCGTGACGAAACGGTCCCCCTTGGCCAGGGTCACCGTGTCGATACGGCTGGCGGGCGAAAAGGCCCGGAGCGCAACGGTGCGGGGCGTGGCGGCGCCCACCTGCTGGATGTCCAGCGTGACGTCACCGGCGCGCGCACCCTTCATCGGCAGGGTGACGGTGATCGTGTCGGCGCCGCGCAGGGTGAAGGCGACCGGCTGCGCCGCGCCGCCGCTGCGCATGGTGACGCCGGTGACGCAGGCGGCGGCCGATCCGGTCAGCTCGACCGCATTGTCGCGCCCGACGACCAGGCTCTGTCCCGCATCGCTGGCGCGCCAGTCGCCGCCATCGGGGAATTGCAGCGTGAAGGACGGCCCCTCGAAGGGATCGAAACCCCAGTCGCCGTGCAGCCGCGCGGTCACCTTGCCCGACAAGCCGCCCTGCGGCAGCGGCTCGGCCAGGATATAGCCGCCGCGATCGGCGCGCGCACGCACGGGCAGGTCGAAGCGCTTGCCGTTCGCCATGGTCAGCGACACCGCCATGTTGCGCGCAAATCCGGTCGAATAGATCAGCGGCGCGCCCTCGACCGGCAGGACCAGCCCCGGCCGCGCCCCGCAGAGCGGCTGCTCCCCCGTCACCCGCAGGCGCGGCGGGCTGCCCGCGTCGATGGCGGGCATGGCGGCGACCAGCACCGATTTGGGCTTGGCGAAGGACGGCGCGGCGTTGAGCAACAGCGACAGCCGGTCGCCGTCGCGCGTCGCCAGAGTCGGCAGATAGCCGAATTGCGGATTGCCGAACGCACCGAACACGCGGGCGATGTCGCGGATGACGCCGATATAGGGGCTGTAATAGCCCAGCCCCGCCTCGCGCGTGTAGCTGAGTTGCAGGGCGAGGTCGGTCGGTGCGCCGACCAGCGTGTCGGTCATCGAGCTGCTGTGAATGTCCGCCAGCACCAGCGAGTCGCGGTTTTCGAGCAGACAGGCCGCCTGCAACTCGATCACCCGTGCCAAGCAGTCGGGGTTCAGCTTGATCGCCAGGCTGTTGGACAGCGCGGGCGCTAGGGTGCGCAGGAATTCGGGATGGCTGTTCTCCTGCGCGCGGATCGCGGCGACGAAGGCGTTGAGCCGCGATCGGTCGAGCGAGGCTTGGTTGAGGTCCTGCACCGCGCGGACGAACTCGCCCGGCCGGTCGCGCACCGCATCGACGATGGTGCCCGACGCGCCGCCGGTCTCGGGCACCAGGAACAGCGCCATCTGCCGGGCGCCCTTGGGCACGGTCAGGGTCAGGCGGCGATCCTTGTCCTTGGCCTTCCAGGTCTCGGCCGAATCGACCCAGTTCTTGGGCGGCGGATTGGTCGCGCCGCTCAGGAAGGCCGAGAACAGGATATAATGCGCGCGCTGGTCGCCCGGCAGGTCGGCCTCGATCGCCAGCTTGTCGCCGGTCGCCAGGTTGGGCACCTCGGCGATGGGCAGGGTCCGGCCGCCGCGCGTGACCGTGATACGCAGGCCGGGGCCGGGCAGGTCGAACGGGGCCGGGTCGGCGGCGCAGACGGTGGCGGTGCCCAGACCGGCGGCGGCCAGCGCCAGCGCCAGGATGCGACGGGAAAAGCGGGGGCGGGGGGCGGGGAGCATGGCCGGGACTAATGCCCGTTCCGCCGCCCCGATCAAGCCGTTCGCGGCAGATGACATGCGGGTGTCATCTGCCGCGATGGCAAGGGGTCAGCCCTCGGCCTCCAGCTTGTCCGCAGTCCGCAGCTCGAAATCGCTGGCGTCGTGGCGTTCGCGCAGCTGTTCGGACGGCTCGCCGAAGGTCCGGTTGACCATCCGGCCGCGCTTGACCGCCGGTCGCTCGGCCAGCTCGTGCGCCCAGCGCTGGACATGGGTATAGTCCTGCACCTGCAGGAACTCGGCGGCATTGTAGAGGCTGCCCAGCACGATCTGCCCGTACCAGGGCCAGATCGCCATGTCGGCGATGCTGTAGGCGTCGCCCGCGACATAGGCATTGTCGGCAAGCTGGCGGTTCAGCACGTCGAGCTGGCGCTTGGCCTCCATCGCATAGCGGTTGATCGCATATTCGATCTTCACCGGCGCATAGGCGTAGAAATGGCCGAAGCCGCCGCCCAGGAACGGTGCGCTGCCCATTTGCCAGAACAGCCAGGACATGACCCGCGCCCTGGCCGCCGGATCGGTCGGCAGGAAGGCGCCGAAGCTCTCGGCCAGATGGGTCAGGATCGCGCCCGATTCGAAGATGGCGAGCGGCTCGGCGCCGCGCCGGTCGACCAGCGCAGGGATCTTGGAATTGGGATTGATGCCGACAAAGCCGCTGCCGAACTGGTCGCCGTCCGCGATGCTGATCAGCCAGGCGTCATATTCGGCCTCCGAATATCCGGCCGCCAGCAGCTCTTCGAGCAGGATGGTGACCTTCACCCCGTTGGGCGTGCCCATCGAATAGAGCTGGAGCGGGTGACGGCCGACCGGCAGCTCCTTGTCGTGCGTCGCCCCGGCGATGGGCCGGTTGATCGAGGCGAACCGGCCGCCATTCTCCTTGTCCCAGGTCCAGATGGCGGGCGGGCTATAGGCGTCGTCACTCATGCGCGTCATGCTCCCTTTGCAGGTCCGGCGCGGCAGATGGGGCGGGGGCGGGGTTAAAACAACTGTCGCGTGACGTTTATTTCGGCAGGAGAACGAGCCGGTCGCGGCGGACGTACAGCAGTTCGTGCCGCCCTTCGCGCGGGACCGCCATCACCTGTCGATAGTCGCGGGCCAGCGCCCCGGCGATCAGCGCGTTCGTCGCGGCGTTCCAGGGCGAGAAGGGGTCGTCCAGCGTCACGATCGCGGGCGGGCGGCGGCGCAGGATGCGCGCCACCTCGGCCGTCTCGTCGATCCCGATCGCGCCGCGCTCGGCTTCATAGGCCAGCGAGGAGGGGAAGGCATAGGCGGTCGGCACGCATCCGCCCGACAGGTGATAGAGGCTGGAATCGCCCGCAAAGACATAGGGGCATTCGCGCCCGTCGACCGCCGCCATCGCGCGCGCCATGCGGCGGATGCCGTCGCCTTCGGACGGATCGTTGGTCGCGGCGTGCAAGGCGAACAGCCCCGCGCCGATGACGAACACCGCGACCAGCGGCTTGCGACCCATCGCGAAGGCCGGGGCGGCGGCAAGGCAAAGCGGCGCGATCAGCGGCAGCGCATAATGGTCGAAGAACGCCCCGATCATCGCGAAGGCGACGAGCGCGAAGCCCAGCCATATCCGGGTCAGCGTCAGCCCGACCGGCCCCGGCCCCTTGCGCCACGCCAGTACCGCACAGGCGATCAGCGGCAGCAGCTGCCCGCCGATCCCCGCCAGCCGCCCGACGATCTTGGCGGCGGGATAGCCCCTGCGCAGCGTGATCGAGGTGAAATTGGCGAACCAGAAGGCGTCGAACGAGGTTGGGCCGTTCAGCCGGAAATGCAGCACGACCAGCGCGGTCGGCAACAGCCCCATCGCCATCCAGAGCAGCGCCGCAACGACGAGGGGCACCAGACCGGCCCGCGCGCGCCACAGATACCAGAGATGCGCGAGGCCGAAAAAGGCGCCCTCGACCAGCGGGGTATATTTGATCTGGATGGCGATCCCGGCCAGCAGGCAGGCGATCACCCCGCTGACCATGATCGCGCCGACCGCCCGGCGCTCGGCCAGGCGCGGCAGGTCCAGCGTCAGGACCGCCGCCGCCGTCATGGCGAGATTGTAGAAGACCGGCGACTGGCCGCTCCCGCCGCTGAGCAGCGGCATCCAGAGGATATAGGCCGCCCCCGCCGCCAGACCGGCGGGCCAGGCCAGCGCCATCCGCCGCGCCGCCAGCCAGATCAGCCAGCCGGTCGCCGCGACGCAGGCGGTGCCGACCAGCTGATAGGCGAGGAACCCGTCGCCGGGCAGCAGGCGGAACCCCGCGAACAACAGGAACAGCCCCGGCGGCTTGCGATCCCACAGGTCGATATAGAGCCGTGCCCCGTGGAGGATACGGTCGCCGACCAGCAGATAATATTGCTCGTCGACATGCGCGACCGGATTGCCGAAATCGCGGGCGCGGACCAGCACCGCAAAGACCAGCAGCGCGAGCGCGGCGCCGAGCGGCCGGTTCAGGAAGGCCGCGATGCCGGTCGCGTGTGGCGTGGCGGCGGGGCGGGGAAAGGAAGGCGTCATCAGGGGCTTGTCCGGGCAGGCGGGCATGGCCCGACCGGGCCGTTGCACCGCCGCCGCATGTCACCGATCGAGGCGCGCGCGCAAAGGAAATCGTGACGGTTCCCATCCGGATCAAAAATTTATGTTGGGCCATGTCCGGATGGCGGGCCCCGGCATCGTCCTAAGCCATGGAGCAATCAGGCGTCGGTCCGAAACGGTCGATCCGGTTGCGACGGGGGTGGGTTCGAATTTCTTGAGTGGGGTGGGTTGATGCTGCTCGATGCGGAAGGCGCGGCCTGGCGGAACGCCAGGGCCCGGGCCGATGCGGGGATGATCGAGGACAGGGGGGGCTATACGGCGTCCTGCTGGACCATCGTCGTTCCCTTCTTCAACGAAGAGGCCGTTCTGGCCGCGACGCTGGAGAGTCTGGCGGCGCAGACGGTTCGGTTCCGGCTGGTCCTGGTCGACAACGGGTCGGTCGATGCCAGCGCGCGGATCGCGACCGAGACGTGCGAGCGGCTGGAGCTGGATCATGTCCTGCTGCATCAGGGGATGCCGGGCAAGATCAACGCGTTGCGGATGGGGCTGGACCATGTCCATACCCGCTTCGTCGCGACCTGCGATGCCGACACCTGGTATCCGGCGCATTATCTGGCGGAGGCGCAGCGGCTGCTGGAGCGGCCGGGCTGCGTCGTGGCGGGGGCCTATTTCATCGCGCCGGGCGACGGCGAGGTGGAGCGTCGGCGCGAGTCCGCCAATATCCGGCTCGCCGCGCGGATGCTGCCGCGTCAATGCCATGCGGGCGGCGCGGGCCAGGCTTTCCGGACCGAGGCGCTGAAGGCGGCGGGTGGGTTCGATCCGCGCCGCTGGAACTATGTGCTGGAGGATCACGAGGTCATCCACCGCGTCCTGCGCCACGGCACGATGCGCTATGCCGATGCGCTGTGGTGCGTCCCCTCCGATCGCGAGCGGGATCGGGAATCGATCCGCTGGACGCTGGTCGAACGGCTGGTCTACAGCGCGGCGGCGCCGGTTGCGGGGGACTGGTTCTTCTATGATTTCCTCGCCCGGCGGCTGAAGGCGCGGGCGCTGACCACCGAACGGATGCGCGAGCGCGCCTATCAGCATCTGGCAGGAGTGGTGGGTGAACCAGCTTATTCTGTGCGCTGACGATTTCGCCTTTTCCACCGAAGACAGTCTGGTCATCGCCGAGCTGCTCCGCACGGGCAAGCTGAACGCCACGAGCTGCATGACCGTCCGGCCCAACTGGATGGCGGACAGCGCGATGCTGCACGACGTGCCCGACACGGCGCAGATCGGGCTGCATCTGGTGCTGACCGAGGAAGCGCCGATCCACCCCAATGGCTTTACGCAAGGCGGCGTGATGCCGGGGATCGATCCGCTGACCCGGCTGGCGGCGCGCGGCAGGCTGGACCTTGCTGAAATCGCGCGCGAGGTCGAGGCGCAGTTCGACCGGTTCGAGACGGCGATGGGCCGCCCTCCCGCCTTTGTCGACGGGCATCAGCATTCGCACGCGCTGCCCGGCATTCGCCCCATCGTGCTGGCCACCGCCCGCCGCCGTGCGCCCCAGGCCTGGGTGCGGACCTGCGAGGATCGGGTCGCCGCTCTGCTCGGGCGGCCATGGCGCGGCAAGGCGATCGGCAGCGCCTATCACTCGCGCGGGCTGCGGCGCGCGGCCGAGGCGGAAGGGCTGCGCTGCAATCGCGGCTTTGCGGGGCATTACGGCTTTGACGGCCGCTTTGCCGAGGCGCTGCCGCGTTTTCTCGACAAGGCGGGGACGCAGCATCTGGTGATGTGTCATCCGGGGGCGGGCAAGCGGGCGGGCGACACGATCGCGGCGGCGCGGCGCGACGAGGCGGATGTCTTGCGTGCGGTTTCGGTTTCGGACATGGCAAGGGAGCATGGGCTGGCCTTCGCGGCCTGATATGAGGGTGTCCGGTTGGGTAGCGAGGCTTTGGAAAGCCAATTCCTGGAGGCGCGGCCCCTGCTGCGTCGCCTGTTGGCCGCCCGGCTCGGCTCGGTCGAGGAAGCCGAGGATGCCCTTCAGGACCTCTGGCTGCGGGTCGCGGCGCTGGAGGATGTCGAGATCGTCCAGCCCATTCCCTTCTTCTGCCGGATGGCGACCAACCTGGCGACCGACCGGCGGATCGCGGCCACACGGCGCGGATCGCGCGACGGCGCCTGGGAAGAGGTCCAGCCCCAGTCGGACGAATATGCCGATCCCGAACGGATCGTCGGCGCGCGCGACGAACTGGCGCGGGCGCATGCCTTGATCGCGGCCATGCCCGACCGGATGCGCGAGGCCTTCACCCTGTTCCGCTTCGAGGAACAGCCGCAGCGCGTCATCGCCGAGCGGATGGGGGTGACGATCAGCGCGGTCGAGAAGCTGCTGCGGCGGGCCTATCATTATTTGCAGGAAAATCGTGACGGGGGTGCGGATCGGTCGGGCCGGTGTCGTCAACATGGTGAAGGGAGCAGGGGGGCGTGACGCGGGACGAACAGGCGATCGATTGGCACATCCGGCAGCGCACGATGGACGCGGCCGATTGGGAGGCCTTTGCCCAATGGCTGGAGGAAAGCCCGGCCAATGCGCGCGCCTATGACGCGGTGGCGATGGCCGACCATGTGCTGACCGCGCCCGCCATGGCCGAGCCGGTCGCGCCCCTGCCCGAGCCGGTCCTGCCCGCGCCGGTCCTGCCCGAGCCGGTCGCGGAGATCGAATATGCACCGGCGGCCGCCAACGACAATGGGGGCTGGGGGCGCTGGTGGCTGATGGGCGGCGTCGCGGCGGCGGTCGCGCTGGTCGCGGGGCCGATGCTGATGACCGCGCGGCCCGATATCCGGATCGAGCAGACCGCGCCGGGCGAGCATCGCAGCATCGCGCTGAACGACGGGACGACGGTGGAGATGGCGGGGGGATCGCGTCTTCGCTTCGACCGGAACGATCCGCGCGTCGCCACGCTGGAAACCGGGCAGGCCCTGTTCCGCGTCCGCCACGATCCGTCCGCTCCCTTCGAGCTGCGTTCGGGCGACGTCACGATCCAGGATGTCGGGACCGTCTTCGATGTCCGCCGCACGGGCGCGCGGCTGGACGTGTCGGTCGCCGAGGGCGCGGTGTCGCTGGCGCCGAAGGGGCAGCGGATCGCGCTGGCGGCCGGGCAGGGGGCCAGCCTGGACGAAGCCGCGCATAGCCTGCGCCTGACGCGGGTCGATCCGGCCCAGGTCGGCGACTGGCGCGGCGGCACGTTCGATTTCGATCGCGAGTCGGTGGGGGCGATTGCCGGACGATTGCAATCCGCCTATGGCGTGCGCATCGCGGTGGAGGGGCCCCTGAGCGATCGCAACGTCACCGGGGTGATCCGGATGACGGGCGATGCCGATCGGGATGTTCCGCGGCTGGCGAAGCTGATCGGAGCGGAGTGGCGCCAAAGCGGTGGGAATTGGATTTTGCGGGCGTCGGAGGGGAATCGCTGACCATGGCCTGATGGCCCTGGCAGCCCTTGCCATGCCCGCCGCCGCCCGCGCGCAGCCGCAGGGCCATGGCGGTGCGGCGACCGCCCCGCGCCGGATCGTGCTGGCCCCCGCGACGCTGGATTTCGCGCTGCGCGAACTGGCGCGGCAGGCTGGAATCACGATCGTCGCGACCGATGACCGGCTGAACCGCGTCCGCACCGCGACGCTCCATCTCACCGCCACCCCCGCCCGCGCGCTCGACCGGCTGTTGCGGGGCACCGGCTATCGCGCGGTGGCGATCGATCCGACCAGTTTCCGGATCGTCGGGGCGCCGCGTATCGCGCGACCGGCGAAGATCGCGCATCCCAAAACCGTGCCTCCGCCCGCGACCAACGGGCAGGACATCATCGTCACCGCCAGCAAACAGGGCACGGCGCTGGCCCGCTATCCGGGCAGCGTCTCGGTGGTCGGGCGCGGTGTCACCCTGCCCGCGGGTTCGATCAACCTTAGCGACGTAGCGGCGCAGACCCCGATCCTCCAGACGACCGCACTGGGGCCGGGCCGCAACAAGCTGTTCATCCGGGGCATTGCCGACAGCAGCTTCAACGGCGCGACCGAGTCGACCGCCAGCCTGTATCTGGACGATGTCCAGATCGCCTTTGCCGGGCCCGATCCGGGACTGAAACTCTATGACATCGGCACCGTCGAGGTGGCCGAGGGGCCGCAAGGCGCGCTGCACGGCTCGGGGGCGATCGGCGGCATCATCCGGCTGACCTCCAACCCGGTGTCGCTCGATCGCGACGGCGGGCATGTCGAGATCGGCGGCGCCCTGACCGCGCATGGCGCACCCAGTGCGGATATGGCGCTGGTCGCCAATCTGGTGGCGATCCCGCAGACGTTGGGACTGCGCGTCGTCGGCTATCGCGGGGTGACGGGCGGCTATATCGACAATAGCCGCACGAAGCGGAACGACATCAACCGGGTGCTGACCAATGGCGGCCGCGCGACGCTGCGCTTGGCCCCCGGCGACGGCTGGCGGGTGGAGCTGGGCGGCGGCGCCCAGTCGATCGTCGCGCGCGACGCGCAATATGTGACGCACGAGGACTCGCTGGTCACGCGTGCCGCGATTCCGCAACCGTCCTGGAGCGATATGAGCTTCGGCCGTATCCTCCTGTCGAAGGATTGGGCGAGCGGACTGCAATTCGTCTCCGCCACCGGGCTGGTGGACGGCGCGTCGTTCGAAAATTTCGACGCCAGCGCGGTGGGGGCGGTCGAATCCTATCAGCTGTCGAGCGACAAGACGCTGTTCTCGCACGAAAGCCGTTTGTCGCGGCGCCTGCCCGGCGGGGGATCCTGGGTGGTCGGCATCAACCTGGTGTCGGACCAGTCGGTGATGGGGCGCTCGCTGACCATCCGCCAGGGCGTGCGGCCGGTGATCGGCGTGACCAACGTCACCCGTAGCGGCGCGATCTTCGGCGAGGCGACGCATCCGGTGACCCGGGCGCTCTGGGTGACGCTGGGCGGGCGCGTCACCCTTGCGCGGGTCGATGGCGAGCCGTCGATCACGCCGCGCAGCGGCCAATATGTGCGGGGGCGGTCGACCGCGCGGGTCGATCCGACCCTGGGCTTCACCTGGCAGCCGGGCGGCGACTGGACCCTGTTCGGCCGCTATCAATCGGGTTTCCGCACCGGCGGTCTGGCCGTGGCGGCGGGGGTCGGGCGGGTCGCCAATTTCGACCCCGACTCGATCGCGATGGTCGAGCTGGGCCTGCGCCATCTGCGACGCGGCGATACCGGCCTGTCCGCCTCGGTCAGCGTGTCGCGCGCCAATTGGCGATCGATCCAGGCCGATCTGCTCGGGCGCGGCGGCCAGCCCGCGACCAGCAATATCGGCGATGCACGGGTCGACGCGCTGGAGGGCTGGGCCGACTGGGTGCCGCAGCAGGACTGGCATATCAACGCCGCCCTGTTCCTGACCGACAACCGGGTGACGGGATCGACCGCGATGCTCAGCCGGGCGCGCAATCGGCGCCTGCCGGAGACGCCCAGCATATCGGCGCGGCTGGGGGTGATCCGCGACCTGCGGGTGGTGCCGGAGCTGACGCTGTCGGGGCGGATCGATGCGGCCTTTGTCGGCCCCTCCGTGCTGGGGGTCGGGGATTTGCTGGACGTGCGGCAGGGGGGATATGGCGTCGTCGATGCCGGGCTGACCGCGCGCCATGGTCGCTATGCGCTGGCGCTGACGGTCGACAATCTGCTCGACGAGCGCGGCAACCGCTTCGCCTTTGGCAACCCGATCCTGCTCGGGCGGCACAATGTCTCGACCCCGGTCAGGCCACGGACGATGGGGTTGCGCCTGAGCGCCGACTTCTGATCGCCTCGCGGCCATAGCGGGCAAAGCCTGCGAGGATATGGCGCAGGCGAAAGGCGTGGAAATGCCGGATCTGCGGGACGGGCCCGGCGAACCGCGTCGCCAGGTTGCGCAGGTCGTCGCCGATCGTGCGGGCGATCCGGGCGTCCCGCCACAGATGCTTGGCATACAGCGCCCCGTCGCCATAGCCATAGCCCGCCAGCAGCGCGATCACCTCGTGCGCGGCTTTCCGGCCGTGATGATGATCCACGACGAAACCGGGATCGTACAGCACCGGAATATTCCGCCCCAGCGCGCGGAACAGGAAATCGGTATCCTCGGCCGCGCGGAAGGGGGCGCCCGCGCCGAACCGCTCGTCGAACGCGCCGACCTTCTCGCGGATATCGGCGGTGAAGGCCAGGTTGGCCCCCATCACGAAGCCGCCGGGAAAGGCATCGCGGCCCGCGATCATCGGATGATCCTCCAGCTTGACCGTGACCGGCAGGTCGGACGGATCGCCCAGCAGGATACGACCGCCGATGATGACCGGGCCGGGATGGCGCGCAAAGGCGTCGGCCAGCCGCCCGAAATAGTCGGCATGGAGCACGCAGTCGTCATCGGTCATCGCGACGATCCGCCCCCGCGCGGCCGCCATCGCGACGTTGCGCGCCCGCGCGAGCCCGGCGCGGGGTTCGACCAGCAGTCGCACCGCAAAAGCCTGTTCAGCGGCCCAGTGGCGGACGATCGCGGCGCTGTCGTCGGTCGACCCGTTGTCGACCACGATCACCTCCAGCCGCGTGGACCCCGCTGCCCTCGCGATCGAGGCGAGCGTGGCGGACAGGCTGTCGCGGCGATTGCGGGTGCAGATCAGCAGGCTGACGTCGATCATGCCGTCATCGCCGCACCGATCAGCGCCATCGCCTCGTCCGGGGTGGCGGCCTGACGGACCAGCGGCGAACCATGGGTCCATGCGCCGATATAGGCGGCGACCTTGCCATAGTCATTGTCGAGCACGACATGCGGCAGCCCGAGGAGCAGCGCCAGGATATGACCGTGCAGCCGGTCGGTGACGACCTGTTCCCCGCGCGACAACAGACGGAGCCCGCGCTCCACCCGCGCCCGCGCCCGTGCGGTGAAGTCGGCCTCGGTCGGGGGCGTCTCGTCCAGCCAGTCCAGCGCCACCGCATCCGGGCTTTGCCGCAACGGCCGGTCGTCCCGCGCGGCGCGTTCGGCATCGGTCCGCAACAGCATCAGGCTATGGCAGTCGGGCGTGCGGGGGCGCGGCAGCGACCCGAGCCCGAAGGCGGAGTCGGGGGACAAGGCGACCGGACAATCGAAATGCCGCCGCGCCAGTTCCAGGCTGGCGGCATCGCGGACGTGCAGGTGGAAGTCGCCATGCCCGGCGACCAGCGCGGCGAAGCGGTCGCGATGGGCGGGATCGCGGAAATGGATCGACTGGGGCAGCTGGACGATGCGGCGATCGGGGAAATCGCGGATCAGGCTTTCGCGGAAATGCTGATGGTGCGGCCAGATATCGCCCAGATTGCCGCCGCCATGGATCAGGATCGGCCCGACCGGGCAGGCGGCGACGAAGGCGTCCGCATCGAAATCGTCCCAGCGCGACCCATAGGCCGGATCGCCCGCGCCGACCGCATGGAGCATGGCGATCTCGCCCAGCCAGATCGCGCTGTCGCCGACATTGGGATGGTCGGGAAAGTCGACCAGCGCATAGGGCTCGCCGGGCGCGACATGGTGGCGATACAGGTCGCGCAACGCCGCCTGCTGCCGGGCGATGACGTCCTCGCTCATGCGGCGCACGTCACGCGCGCGCCGGCGCAGACCTCCGCATAGAGCGCCTCGCACCGGTCGAGCCAGCGGTCGCGGGCGAAATGCGTCTCGACCCGGTGGCGGGCGACCGTGCGGGGAATAGCCCTGGCCGTGTCGATCGCGCGGGCGAGCGCCTCCACATCGCCCGCCGGGGCCAGGCACCCCGCCTCACCGACGACTTCGGCCGCCGCGCCTTCGTCAAAGGCGGCGACGGGCAGGCCGCAGGCCATGGCCTCGATGGCGACCAGGCCGAAGGGCTCGTCCCAACAGGGGGTGAAGAGGAAGGCCGAGGCCCGCCCGAGTTCCCGCGCCAGCGCGGGGCCGTCGAGATGCCCGCCATAGCGGATGCCGTCGCCGAGCAGGGGCTCCACCGCCGCCCCCCAATAATCCGGGTCCTCGATGGCGCCGAACAGGGTGAGGGCGATGCCCGCCTTGCGCGCGGCGAGTGCGGCCAGATGCGGGCCCTTATTGGGAGTGATCCGGCCGCACCACACCGCCTCGCCATTGCCCTGCGCCACGAAGGGCCAGGCGGCGGGATCGATGGCGTTGTGCAGGACCGAGGCTTCGGGCGGTGCCCCCTGCGGCCACCAGGCGGCGAGCTGGCGCGCCGAAGTGACGGTCAGCCTGTGGGTCGGGCCTGGGCTGGCGGTGACGAAATAATGGAGCGCGTCATAGGGCGGAACGTGCAGCGAGGTCACGGTCGGCGTCGCGGCGGTGCGGCGCGGCTCCAGCGGGAAGCGGTGCAGGCTGTTGTTGTGCACCACGTCGAACCCGCCGCGCGCGATCCGGTCGCAGGCGGCGGCGTAACCGGCATCGACATGCGCGATCAGCTCGGGCTTGCCGCGATGCTCGGCCCAGGGGAACACCGCCTCGTAATGGACGGGCAGCACCGGATCGAGCGTGAAGCGCGGGTCGCTGTCGCCACTGGCGAACAGCACCACCTCATGCCCGCGTGCCGCCAGCCCCTCCGCCAGATACCAGCCATGCGCCTCCATGCCGCCGAGAAAGGGTTGGCGGATCGGCTGGCGGACATGGGCGAGCAGCGCGATCCTCATGCCGCGACGCGGGACCCGGCGGCGCGCTCCTCGAGCAGGCGGATGACGCTGGCGGTATTGGCATAGGGCTGGTGGCTCTGCTGGCCGGTCAGCGCCAGATCCTCGTCATCCGGGCGGCGCAGGATGCGGATCGGGCGGCCGGGCGTGTCATCGATCAGCCCCATCAGGCGAAAGGCGTGCAGCCAGTGCCCCATGGTGCGATAGCCCCATTTCGCCTCGAACAGCTCGGCATTGCGCACCACGCTGTCGATATGGTGGACGGGCGGCATGTGGTGCGGATGATATTGGTGATAGGCGAGCCCGCCCTTGATCCAGGCGATCGGCACGCCCGCCTTGTCGACCACCTTGCCGAAGTCGGTGTCCTCGCCGCCATAGCCCGCATAGCGTTCGTCGAAGCCGCCGGTCGCCAGGAAGGTCGCGCGCCGCATCGCGAAGTTGAGCGACCAGAAGCAGCGATAATCGGCGCAGCGCTCGATCCCCTCGGGCGGGGGGGCTCGCCGGTCGGAGTGGCGGACGGCGATGGCGGCGAAGTCCTCGTACCGCCATTCGCCCTCAGTCGCGCCGCCGGGCAGATACATCACCTCGCCCATCAATAGCCCGTCCATCTCATCGAGACAGCGGTCGTAATCGGCCAGCAGTTCGGGCGTCGGGATGCAGTCCATGTCGAGAAAGACGATCTTGTCGCCGACGCACGCCTTGGCCGCCGCGTTGCGCGCGGAGGCGAGCGGCAGGTGCGGGCCCGACACCATCATCTGGCGAATGGGAAAGGGCGCATCCGGTAAGTCATAGGGCGCGTCCTGGATGACCGCGACGATCAGTTCGGCGGGCATGGTCGTCTGGCGGCTGAGGCCGAGGACGACGTTGCGGAGATGATCGGGGCGGCCCCCGGCAAGCGTGACGACCGAGATCATGAATGGGCTCCGCTGGGGGTGGGGGTGGTAAGGGAAAGTTCGACCGGCCAGAGCCGCGCGGCAAGCGCCTCCAGCCAGTCGGCGGCGTCCTGTGCGGGCGTGTCGGCGATCATCGCGCGCTGGAGCGCGGGGCGGTGGGTGGCGCGCGTCTCGGCCAGCGCCGCCGTCCAGGCCTGGGCCGAGGAGGG
Source organism: Sphingomonas sp. 1185 (assembly GCF_040544655.1). Classification (NCBI taxonomy): domain Bacteria; kingdom Pseudomonadati; phylum Pseudomonadota; class Alphaproteobacteria; order Sphingomonadales; family Sphingomonadaceae; genus Sphingomonas; species Sphingomonas sp. 1185. Next base: position 102,352 of record NZ_JBEPKL010000008.1, on the reverse strand, counting down.
CAGGTGCGGGCGGACGCACGCCGCCCCCGCCGCCGCCAGCGCCTCGGCCTTGCGGTGCTGTTCGTCGAAATAGCGCCATTCGGGAATGGCGAGCCAGGGCCGGGCGGCGGCCAGGATCTGCTGGCAGGTGGTGTTGCCGGTCGAGGCGATGACCAGGTCGGCGGCGGCGACATGGTCGGCCGGATTGTCGACCCAGCCGCGATGCTCGATATTGCCGGGCTCGGTCGCGTGCCAGTCGCGCACGACCGGGCCGATGGTGATCCAGCGCGCGCCCGGACGGCTGCGCGCGCCGACGCCCAGCGGGGCCTGCGCGAAACCGCCGCCGCCGCCGCCGGAGAGGATGAGGATGACCTCTTCCTCCGCGCCGACGCCGATCCGCTGGCGCGCCAGCTCGCGCTCGGGCACGCGGGTGTCGACGCCCAGCCCGCCCGCGAAACAGGTCTTGGACAGCATCCCATCGTCCCATTCGGGCTGGGCCAGCGCCTCGTCGAACGCCGCGAGCAGCCCCGCCGCGCCGTCATAGGCCGCGCGGTGCCCGGCATCGCCCCGGTCGCCATGCTGGAGGATCTTCACATGCGGCACCGAGCAGATGCGCGACAGCTGCGCGATTTCCGCCGACACGTCGCAGATCATCAGCGCGGGGTCGGCACGGTCGAACCAGCCCGCGATCACCGCCATGGCATGGCGGATGCCCGGCCAGCCGAGCGGCGCGCAATGCAGCGTCTCGGGCGTCGGGACCCAGTCCATCGTGCCCGCCTCGGCGCCCGTCGGCTCGAACAGCGACGGGATGACGATCAGTTCGACCTGCGGGGGGAGCGGCGGGAAGATGTCGTCGCGCGCGCAGAAGATCGTGACCGGGCGTTCGGGCGGCAGCGCGTTCAGGATGGCGGCGCAGCGTTCGGCATGGCCGCGCCCCTGATGATGGACGAAATAACCGAAGGGCCGCATCACGCCGCGCTCGCGCGCATCAGCATCGGCTCGGTCAGCCCCAGCCGCTCCAGCCCTTCCAGCACGCCATTGGCATGATGCCCGGCGACGCGCAGCAGCCCGTCGCGCGGGGCCAGCCCGTCCAGCTCGTCGCTGGCATTGCCGACGACGATGGCATGGCCGCACGCCTCCAGCATGTCGACATCGTTGCCGCTGTCGCCCGCCGCGATGCAGGCGCCGACCGGCAGGTCCAGCCGCCGCGCATAGGCCGCGACCGCCGCCGCCTTGCCGCCCAACGGAGCGAGCACGTCGATCAGCCGCCCGTGCGAATAGACGACCTTGGCGGCCAGCCCCTGTTCGGACAGGACGGCGCGGACCCGTGCGGCATCCTCGGCGGTGCCGAAGAAGCTGATCTTGTGCGGCCCCGCCGTGTCGCGGGGTTGCGGGCGCAGGCGCAGCGGCTTGAGCGCGGTCGCCACCGCCTTGCGGTTCCACCCCTCGTCCAGCCGTGCGGCATAGACCGGGCATTCCTGCCATCCGCGCTGGCCCTTCAGCATGATGCGGGTGCCGACATCGGTGATGAAGGCGTCGGGTTCGGGCAGGCCCCATTGCGACAGGATCATCCGCGCCATCGCGAAGGAGCGGCCCGTGGCGACGACGAAGGGCAGGTCGCTGCCCTGTCGCCACTGCGCAAAGCCATGCGCCCCCGCCGGACAGCCGGTCAGCGTGTGATCGATATCGCTGGCGAGCAGCCCCGGCGCGCGCGGCAGGCGGGCATAGAGCGCGACCGACTCCGCCGCATAACGGCCCCAGTCATAACGCGCCGCGCCCTCGCGTCCCGCCCGGCTCATCGCGGCATGGCGATCAGGAGAGGCGATGATCGACAGGCAGGCCTCGGCGATGGCCGCCTCGTCGCGCGGATCGACCAGCAGGCCATGGCCCAGATGGGCGACGATCTCGCTGGGGCCGCCATGCCGGGTCGCGACCACCGGCACGCCGGCGGCGGCGGCCTCGATCAGGGTCAGCCCAAAGGGTTCGTGCAGCGCGGGATTGGCGAAGACGCCCCCTTGCGCGGCGCGGTCGTACAGCGCGGCGACATCGTGTCCGTCATGTGCAGGCGGCAGCGCGACATGGCCGCGCAAGCCGGGTGCGTCGACCAGCGCCTGCAACTCCGCCAGGACCGCGCGTTCCTCGGCCGAGCCGGGGCCGTCATGCTGTCCGGCCAGGATGACCAGATTGGCCGCGCGCTGGAGCTTGGGAGAGGCGGCATAGGCGCGGGCCAGCGCGGCGAGGTTCTTCTTGGCGACCGGCCGGGCGATGGCGAGCACGATCGGCTTGGCCGGATCGTCGAGCCACTGGTCCAGCCGCGCGGCCAGCGACGGTCGCAACGATGGCCGCGAGTCGCGGCTGGGCACGCCGGGCGGGATGCAGTGGATGCGCCCCGCGACGGGCGTGTCATAGGCATGGACCTGCCGATCGGCCTCGTCGCGGGTCGACACGATGATCGCATCCGCCCCGGCGATCGCGGTCCGCTCGGCGGCGATACGGGCATCGAGCGCGGGGCAGGAGCCCTGATGCGTCTGCTTGTCGATGCCCAGCGCGTGCGGCGTATAGACGAAGGGAATGGCGAAGCGGCGGCGCGCTTCGGCCGCGATGGCGGCGGCGTCGGAGAAATGCGCATGGATGACGTCGGGAAGCCGGGGCAGCCGTGCCAGATGCGCGCAGAACGCCTCGGTAAAGGCGGACAAGTCTTCGGCCAGCGCTTCCTTTTCCAGATAGCCGCGATTGGCGGTCGCGATCCGGTCGATGGTCAGGCGGGGCGACAGGCGTTCGCTCGACAGGCCATGCTCGACGGCCAGACCTTCGCCCTCGAACAGCCGGGTGACGATCGAAACTTGATGCGTGTCAATATTGTCGGCCTGCGCGGCGGCGGCATCAAGAATATAGGCAATATGACCGCCCGTATCGGCGGTGATACCATAATGGACAGGTGGCGATTTCAGGCATCCGCCAAGCGCCAGATGAACAATGATCAAGCTCGCCCCTTTCGTTGTAGAGGGACAACGTCGGATATTTTGTTTGGCTCCCAGAACGATGATGGAAACATAAGCTAATTTTCACGGGGAGATGCGGCCCGGCGTCGATCTTGATATATATCTATATTACGGTCGTCAGCTGAGTGGCGGCTGGCCATTGGAGGCGCTCAGACCGCCATCCACGGGCAAATTGATGCCGGTGATGAACCGGGCATCCTCGCTGGCCAGAAAGGCGATGGCCCCGGCAATATCGTCGGGCTCGGCCCCCCGGCCCATCGGGATGCGCGCCTCGAACTTTGCGATCAGCTCGGGCTGTTCCTTCATGCCCTCGGTCAGCGGGGTGTAGGTCAGCGACGGATTGACCGCATTGACGCGCACGCCGTTCGCCGCCTCGTCCATCGCCAGCGCGCGGGTGAAGTTGGTGACCGCCCCCTTGGCGGCGCAATAGAAGCTGTGGTTCCAGTCGCCGCCCAGACCGGAGACGGAGGACATGTTGATGATGCACCCCTTTGCCGCGCGCAAGGGCGCGATCGCGGCGCGCGCCATCTGGACGACGCCGTACAGGTCGGTTTCGATGACCTTGGTGAAGGCCGAGAAATCGCCCTCGTCGAGCTTGCCGAGATGATCGATCCCGGCGTTGCTGACCAGGATGTCGACACGCCCGAACCGCTCGATCGCCAGCGCGACCAGCGCCTCGCAATCGGCCATTCTGGACACGTCGGTCGGCCGCGTCGCGACGGTCGCGGGGGCCAGCGCCTCGGCCAGCGTCGCCAGGCCGTCCTGGTCCGTGTCGCCGAGGACAAGGGTCGCACCCTCTTGCGCGAAGCGGCGCGCCGCGCCTTCGCCGATGCCCGAGGCCGCGCCGGTGACGATCACGATCTTGCCGTCGAAACGGGCCATGGCTGCATCTCCTGTCCTGTGCTCAGGCCCGGCTCAACCGCCCGGACCCCGCACTGTTCCGCATGACGGGACAGGAGGACGCCCCGCCGCGCCGGACGGTCCGGCCGCGACGGGGCGCAGGGAGGCTCAGCGCTTGGTGAAGGCGCCGATCCCCGCAATCGCCAGATTGGCGGCGGGCTTGGACATTTCGGCGAAGCTCAGCCGCAGATAGCGGACCGGCCGGACGCTGGTGAAGGGCAGGCGCTGGGTGGAAAGCGCATAGGCGATGTTGGAGAATTCGCCCGAGCCCGCCGGGGTCCAGTTCTTGCCGTCGACGCTCGTCTCCGCGACATAGCCGCGCGGCGGGGCGGCATCGACCATCACCTGGCGCGAGGGAGTCAGGCTGAAGCCCGCCACATCGCGGACCTGGCCCATGTCGACGGTGACGCTGGCGGGCTTGCCCGGCGTCGGCGCGGGCTGGATCCAGATGGTCTTGGCGTCATTGTCGAGCAGCTTTTCCGCGCCCGGCGCACTCGCCGAGACGATCGTCCAGTCGGTGGTCGCCAGCACCGTGGGATCGCTCGACACGATGGCGGGGACGGGGACCGGCGCGACGCTCCGGAACAGCGACACCTCGCTGATCGCCGGGCAGACCGGCGCGTCGACGATGCGCAGGCGGACCCGCTTGGCGGTGATCGGGGCGGGCAGGCGGATGATCCGCTGCGCGCTGATGCACTCATGCTCGGCAAGCTGCTGCCACTGGCCGTTCACCTCGGCATCGACCGCGAAGCGCGTGACCCGCACGCCGAGCGGCAGATATTCGCGGATTCGGATCAGGTCGAAGCTGCGGCCGGGCGGCAGGTCGAGCGTCAGGCTGGGGGTGGTCACACCATCGGGGGCCGACCAATAGGTGTCGCGGTCGCCGTCGAGGACGCGGGCCGCCTCGAACCCCTTGCCGCGCACATGGCTGGCGCTCGCCACCGACCCTTGCGCGAGGTCGGTCGCGAAGCTGGCGCGGATCGCATCGCCGAAGCTCTTCAGGATCTTGACGTCCTGATCGGGAATGCGGCCGCGCCGGTCGGGCGGCAGGTTCAGGTTCATGTTGGTGCCGCGCGCGACCGAGGTGTCGAAATAGCCGACGAGATTCTCGGGCGACCGGACCTTGGAATCCTCGTCGGCGTGATAGAACCAGCCGGGCCGGATCGAGGTGTTGGTCTCGGCGGGCCACCACAGCGCGCCGCCGCGCACGCCCGAATTGCCCTCCGACTGGACGTAAGGGTGGTCGGGCATGGTCGGCCAGCAGGGATCGCCCGCAATGCCGTCCTCATTGCCGACCCAGCGAATGTCCGCGCCCAGCGGGTCGAAGGTGCACGCCATGGGCTGATATTGATGGACCAGCGCGATGATCGAGGGCCAGTTGTAATATTTGGGCGCATCGATCTGCCGCGTCTCGCGCGCGCCGCCATAATAGCCGTCGCCGCCATTCGCGCCGTCGAACCAGAATTCGAACAGCTCGCCATAACCGGTGCAGAGCTCGACCACCTGCTTGCGATAATAGTCGATATAGGCGGGGGTGCCATAATCGGCGCGGTTGCGGTCCCAGGGGGAGAGATAGATGCCGAACGCGATCCCGCCGCGCTTGCACGCATCCGACATCTCGCGGACGATATCGCCCTTGCCGTCCTTGTAGGGCGAGTTGCGGATGCAATGCTCGGTCAGCCTGGTCGGCCACAGGCAGAAGCCGTCATGATGCTTCGCGGTCAGGATGATGCCCTTGAGGTTCCCCGCCTTGGCCGCCGCGACGATCTGGTCCGCGCTGAAGTCGGACGGGTTGAACATCTTGGGGTCTTCATCGCCGTAACCCCATTCCTTGTCGGTGAAGGTGTTCATGGCGAAGTGGACGAAGGCATATTGCTCGTGCTGGTGCCAGCGCCACTGACGCGCCGAGGGGACCGCGCCGTAAGGGGCGGGGGCACCGGCCCGCGCCTTGGCAAAGGCGGGCGTGGCGGACGCGACCAGGCCGGAGGCAAGGACGGCGCGGCGGGAGAAATCGATCATCTTCAACGTATCTCCGGGAGGGATCAGGCGGGCTTGTGGTCGAAGGACGGCGGCCGGTCCTTCGGATCGCGGCCGAAGGCGCGGTTCGGCCGCGCGCCCATGGTGAAGGACAGGGTGCCGCCCTTCGACAGGGTGGCATGGTCGATCCAGCTCTTCGTCCAGGGGCGGCCGTTCCAGGTCACCGACTGGACATAGGGCGTGTCGGGGCGATTGCCCTTCGCCTCGACGGTCAGCGTCCTGGTCCCGCCCAGCGACAGCCGCACCCGCTCGAACAGCGGACTGCCCAGGACATAGGCGCCGCTGACCGGATCGACCGGGTAGAAGCCGAGCGCCGAGAACAGGAACCACGCGCTCATCTGGCCGCAATCGTCATTGCCGATGATGCCGTCGGGCGCGTTCTTGTACATCTCGGTCAGCAGGCGGCGAACCATCGCCTGCGTCTTCCACGGCGCGCCGACATAGGCATAGAGATAGGCCGCATGCTGGTCGGGCTCGTTGCCATGGGCATATTGGCCGACCAGACCCGAAATATCGGGCGGCGCGTTCTTGGGCAGGGTCGAGGGCGCGTTGAACAGGCCATCCAGCTTGGCCTCGAACTTCGCGTCCCCCCCCATGTGGCGGATCAGGCCGTACACGTCATGCTGGTTCAGGAACGTCGCCTGCCAGCCATTGGCCTCGGTATAGTCGCGCCACCAGGGCTTGGGCATATGGCCGAGCTGGATGGGGTCGTAATCCTTCCACCAGCTGCCGTCGTTGAAGCGCGGGCGGGCAAAGCCGATCGCGCTATCGATGACGTTGCGCCAGTTGCCCGAGCGCTTGAGCAGCCGCTGGGCCTCGGCGGTCTTGCCCGCGTGCCGCGCGATATGCGACGCGGCCCAGTCGTCATAGGCATATTCCTGCGTCCGGCTGACGCTTTCCCACCAGATGTCGGCGGGGACATAGCCCTTGGCGTCGTACAGGTCGCGGCCCTTGCTATTGTCCATGTCGGGCGCCGAGAAGTCGAAGCTGCGCTTGGCGATGCCGGGCCAGGCGGCGGCATAGTGGGCGGGAATGCCCTTCACCATCGCCTCGGCCATGATCGGCGTGCCGTGCCAGCCGATCATGATCCCCGTCTCCTTGCCCTGGAGCGTCCAGACCGGCGGGCCATAGGCGCTCTGCTGGGTCTGGCGGATGACGTCGTCGATCAGCTTCTTGGCCTGGGCGGGCTGGGTCAGGATCAGCCAGGGGTGCAGCGCGCGGTACGTGTCCCAGGTGGAGTAGGTGCTATAGGCGGACTGCCCGGCGGGCAGGGTATGGACCTGTCCGTCCAGTCCGACATAGCGGCCGTCCACGTCGGAGAAGAGCGTGGGCGCGATCAGCGTGTGGTAATTGGCGGAGGCCATGATGACCTGCTGGTCGCTGGTGCCGCCTTCGACATGGATGCCGGAATTCTTCTCCCACCAGCGCGCCACGGCGGCCTTGCGGGTGCGCTCGAAATCCCAGTGATTTGCCTCGGCCGCCAGATTCGCCTTCGCCCCGGCCACATCGACCGCCGAGATGCCGCAACGGATCAGCAGCGGCGCATCACCCAGTTCGTCGAAGAACAAGGCGGCCTTCAGGCGGTTGCCCTTGACGGCGGTGCCGTTCGCGGGCGCGTCGCCATCGCCGTAAAGCTGGATGCGGCTGGGCTTCTTCGACAGCTGCATCGCAAAGAAGATGCGCCGCCCCTTGGCCCAGCGGAAAACGCGGCGCGTGCCGGTGATCGTGCCGTCGGGCTCGACGGTGATCTCGGCATCGGTGATCAGCGGCTTCTCGTCGCTCTTGTCGAGGACGAGGTGCGACAGGTCGACCAGGACATGGCCGGGCCCCTTGGGATAGGTGTAGCGGTGCCAGCCGGTCCGCTCCGTCACGGTCAGCTCGGCGAGCACACCGGACTCCAGCTTCACGCGGTAATAACCGGCTTGCGCCTGTTCGTCCGAATAACGCTGGCGATAGCCCGCATCCGGGTCCGACAGCGGCCCCGGCACCAGCTTCAGCTCCCCGCGCGTCGGCACGACCAGCACGTCCAGCATGTCGCCGATCCCGGTGCCCGACAAATGGGTGTGGCTGAACCCCATGATCGAGCTGTCGCCGTGGTGATAGCCCGAGCAGGTGTCCCAGCGCTCGACATCGGTGTCGGGGCTCAGCTGCACCATGCCGAAGGGCAGGACCGCACCCGGATAGGTATGGCCGTCGCCGCCCGTCCCGATGAACAGGTTCGGCAGAACGGGCGGGGTGTCGACGCGGGCGGCCAGCGTATCGAGCGGCAAGGTGGCGAGCGCGGTCCCGGCGAGGAGCGAGCGGCGGGTCAAAATCATGCGAACGTCTCCCGCAAAACTTCGGGCCGGGTGGCCGCGACATGGATGATCAGCTCGCCGAACAGGCCATTGGCCCAGGCGAACCAGTCGCGCGTGAACTTGGTGGGATCGTTGATATCGACCCCTTCGTGAATGAAGCCGGTATGGCCGTGCGACCGGCGGATCATCGTCAGACTGTCGCGCAGCAAGGCCGGATCGGTCGAGGTCAGCGCACGGGTGATGACCGACATCGGCCAGACCTGGCCCGGCCCGGTATGCGGGCCGCCGATGCCGCTGATCGCGGACCCCTCGAAATACCAGGGATTGTCCGTGCTCCAGCACGCCGCGAGCGTCCGTTGCCACAGCGGATCGGCCGGATCGACGCAGCCGAGATAGGCGAGGCCAGAAAGCGAGGGGACATTGGCATCGTCCATGAAGACGGCATTGCCATAGCCATCGACCTCATAGGCCCAGACCCGCTGTCCGTTGGGCAGCGTCATGGTGCCATGCTGCCGGAGCGCGGCCTCGACCTCGGCGGCCAGCGTGGTCGCATCCTGTGCCAGTGCGGGCTCGTCGACCGCGCTCGACAGCGCCGCGAGTTCGCGCAGCGTCGTCATCGCGAACAGATTGGCGGGCACGAACTGTTCGTACAGGCACGCATCGTCCGAAGGGCGGAAGCCCGAATGGATCATGCCGTTGGGACGGGTCGGCAGGCCATAGCCGCGATAGAGCGTCTCGGTCGGCTCCGGCGCGGAACGGCGGAAGCGATAGGGCCCCAGGCCCCCTTTCCGCTGCTGCTCGCGAAAGGTCTTCACGATCGACCGCGCCGAGGCCTTCCACTCCGCGTCGAACGGCGTCACGTCACCCGTCTCGCGCCAATAGCCATATGCCAGCCGGATCGCGTAGCAGAGCGAGTCGATCTCCCACTTCCGCTCGGCGACGCCGGGCTTCATCTCGGTATCGTCCTTCAGCGCCCAGCTCAGGTTCGTCCTGGCGTTCGGGTCCTGCATGAAGGCATTGGCGTACGGGTCGATCAGGATCGACCGCGCCTGCCGCCCGATCAGCCCGCGGAACAGCCGCCCGAGCGCGGGATCGCGCTTCACCAGATGCAGATAGGGCCGTAGCTGCGCCGCCGAATCCCGCAGCCACAGGCAAGGAATGTCGCCGGTGATGACGAAGGCGTCCGGCTTGCCGTTCACCTCGCCCAGCGACAGCACGGTGGTGTCGAGCGTGTTGGGATAGCAGTTCCCGAACATCCAGCGCAGTTCGGGATCGGCGATCATCTTGGAGATGCGGGTGATCTCCGCCTCGACCGCCTTCGATACGAAACGGCGCTCGGCGACCGGGGGACGCTTGCTGACGAAGCCGGGCGTGGCGGCGAAAGCGGGGGCGGCGGCGGAGGTGGCGGCGAGGGCGGCGGCCCCTGCGATCAGTTCGCGACGGTTCGGGGTCATTTCGGCAGGTCCTGCGCCGCGCCGGTCACGGTGAACTGGGTCCACTGGCCAGCGCCGTCACCCGGCTGACCGCCGCCGATATAGAGTTTGTACGTGCCCGGCAGGATGCGGCGCGTGCCGTCGCGCCACACCTGGCTCATCAGGCGCGGGTCGATGGTGAAGCGCGCCGTGCCCGCCTGGCCGGGCTTGAGCGGTATGCGGGTGAAGCCGACCAGTTGCCGCTGGAGCACGGGATCGGTCAGGACGAGCTTCTCGTCGGTGGCGGGCGGGACGAGATAGGCCTGCGCCACCTCTTCGCCGCTGCGCTGGCCGACATTGCGCAGCTGTACCGCGACCTCGACCGGCTGGCCCGCCGCGACGCTGGCGGTGATGGTCGGCTGGCCATAGTCGAACCGGGTGTAGCTCAGGCCATGGCCGAAGCCCCAGGCGGGCTTGCCGGTGAAGTAGCGATAGGTCCGCTCCTTCATGCCGTAATCGGCAAAGGCGGGCAGGTCGGCGGTCGAATGATAGATGGTGACCGGCAGGCGGCCCGACGGGTTCACGTCGCCCGCCAGGATCTCGGCCAGTGCGGTGCCGCCCTCGTTGCCCGGATAGAAGGCCGCCAGCGTGGCGGCGGGCTTGATGTCGCCCAGCGAGACGGCCGATCCCGAGACGATCACCGCGACGACGGGCTTGCCGGTCGCCTGGAGCGCGGCGAGCAGGTTGCGCTGCGGCTCGGGCAGGACGATCTCGGTGCGGTCGCCGCCCGCAAAGCCGGGGACCGAGACGCCCAGCGCCTCGCCCTCCAGATCGGGCGACAGGCCGATGACCGCGACCAGCACGTCGGCTGTCCCGGCGACCTTCAGCGCCTCGGCCTGAAGCGCCTCGGCGGGGGGCAGCCATTGCAGGCGGAAGCCCTCGTCGCCGCCCTTATGGTCGATCTCGACCCGGATGCGCCGGGGCGCGGTGCCGTCGATCATGGTCTCCAGGCCCTTGGCCCCGATCACGCCGTCGATGACCAGCCGGTCGTCGATCCACAGCTTGACCGGATCATGCGGCGGGCAGGCGTGCCAGCAGGCGGGGCCGTTGAGCTGGAGCTTGTACTGGCCCGGCCCCGGCGGGGTCAGCGTGCCGGTCCAGCGGCGGCGGAAGGGGGCCGTCTTGGTATAGTTGAAGTCGATGCGGGAATCCTGTCCGGCGGCGCTCCACTGGCCGTTCGCACCCATCGTCTCCACGGCCAGACCCGGCTTGCCGTTCGCCGACAAGGCGGTCTCGGGCACGTTGACGAACGCCCCCTCGGCCAGCACCGATCCTTGCGCATAGCGGATGTCGCGGCCGAACTTGCGGCGAATCCCCTCCAGCGGCGTCACCGGATCGATCGCCGACCCGTGATAATTGCCCTCCAGCACGCCCAGATCGTCGGCATTGGCCCCGAACACCGCCAGCCGCTTGCCCTTGAGCGGCAGCAGGTCGCCCGGATTGTCGAGCAGGATGATGCCCTTGCGCGCCGTCTCCAGCGCCAGCGCGCGGTGCGCGGGGGTGCCGAGCTGGCTGGGCTTGATCGCGTTCCACGGCGAATCGACCGTCAGCATCCGCCGCACCGCCAGCGCACGGGCGAGCGCGGTGTCGATCTCGCTTTCGGTGATCAGTCCGCGCTTCACCGCCTCGGGCAGCGCGCGATAGGTGTTGCCGCAATTCAGGTCGGTCCCTGCGCGCAGCGCCGCCGCCGCCGCCGCGGGCGCGTCGGGCTGGGCATGGTGGAACATCCAGATATTGCCGACCGCGTCGCAATCCGACACGACGAGGCCGTTGAAGCCCCAGTCGGTGCGCAGCCGCTGGGTCAGCAGCATCGGATTGGCGCAGACCGGCGTGCCGTGGATCGCGTTATACGCGCACATCAGCGACAGCGCCTTGCCCTCCGTCACCGTCGCGCGGAAGGCGGGCAGGTAGGTCGCCTCCAGATCGCGCGGGGACACCATCACGTCGAAGCTGTCGCGCCCGCCCTCGGGGCCCGAATGGACCGCGAGATGCTTAACCGTCGCGATGACCTTGGGATGCTTCAGGTCGGGGCCCTGGAGGCCGCGCACGAAGGCGATGCCGATCCGGCTGGTGAGGAACGGGTCCTCGCCATAGGTTTCCTGGCCCCGGCCCCAGCGCGGATCGCGGAAGATGTTGATGTTGGGCGACCAGATGGTCAGCCCTTCGAACAGGCCGCGATCGGCGTTCAGCGGCTTGGTGTTGAACTTGGCCCGCGCCTCGACCGCGACGACATCGCCGACCTTCTGGATCAGCGCGGGGTCCCAGGTGGCGGCCATGCCCATCGCCTGCGGAAAGACGGTCGCCGGACCGTTGCGCGCGATGCCGTGCAGCCCCTCGCTCCACCAGTCGAATGCGGGCAGGCCGAGCGCGGGTTCGGCCGGGGCCTCGTTGACCAGCTGCGCCGCCTTGCGTTCGACCGACAGCGACTGCGCGGCGGGGGGAAGGGCGGGAGCGGCGGCGGCCTGACCGGCGGCGGCGAGGAGGAGGAACGGGATCACTGGGCGTCCTTCGGACCGAGGGTATAGATGTTCAGCTCGCGCGCCAGGGTGGCCGCGTCCGCGTCGCTCTGGATGGTGAGCGTGATGCTCTCGCCGGGCAACAGGTCGAAGCCATCGTCGGACGGTTCGGCGGCGGTGGTGCCGAAATTGACCTGTACCTGTCGCGCGAGATGGCGCGCGGTCAGCGTCAGCTGCTTGCCCGCCCAGCGCGCGGTGATGCCCGGCGCCGGATAGGCCATGTCGCGCGGCACCTTCCGCTCGACGATCTGGCGGGCGATCACCTTGTCCCCATCGAACAGTTCGGCGACGGCATAGCTGCTCTCGGGCGCGGCACCGGCAAAGATCGCCGCATCGGGGATCGTCGCGACATCGCTCGCCGAGGCGGGGGCCATGGTCACGCTGCCCGATTGCGAGCCCAGCTTGCGCCCATCCATGGCATAGCCGGTGACGCGCCAGCCGAGCGGTTTGGGCGCCGTGGCGTCGGACACCAGCGCGATCCGGGTCGCGCCGGGCTTGGTCTCCGCCACGATCGTCTGGGGCGCGAAGAAGCGGCGCGCCTCGTGCTGGAGCATCTTGTCATGCCCGGTCCAGTCGATGCTCGACCAGCTGATCGCGGGCCAGCTGTCGTTGAGCTGCCAGTAGAGCGAGCCCAGCGTCACCGGACGGCAGGCCCGGTGATGCCGCGCCGCCAGGCCGATGGCGCGCGCCTGCATCGCCTGGCTCAGATAGACCAGATCGGCGAAATCGCGCGGGTCGCGCAGATTCTGCTTCAGGTAGAAGGTGATGCGGTCATTGCCTTCGCCCGCTAGGAACTTCTGGTGCGCCTTCATCACCGGGCTGTCGATACGGAAGTCCGCCGGGTCGGCGAAGGTCGCGATGGTCGACAGGTCGGGGAAGGCCTGGAAGCCATATTCCGACATGAAGCGCGGGCAGCTGTCGGTGTAACGCTCGACCGGCTTGGAGCCCGACCAGACGTCCCAGAAATGGCGGTCGCCGTCCTTGTCGGTGTCGGTCGGCCCCTCATAATCGGTCGAGGGCGAGCCGGGCCAATAGGGGATGCCGGGCGAATTCTTGATGACGGCATCGCGCAGCACGCGGTCGAACAGCACCGCCATGCCGGTGCCGATCCGTTCCTGCTCGTCGGGGCCGACCGCCTTCTTGAACGCCTTGCGGTCCGACCAGTTTTCCCAGCCCGACAGCACCTCGTTATTGCCCGCCCAGATGACCAGCGAGGGGTGCGACTGGAGCCGGGCGACCTGTTCCTCGGCCTCGACGCGGACATTTTCGCGGAACTTGGCGTCGGGGGGCGTCACGCTGCCGCCGAACATGAAATCCTGCCAGACCATCAGGCCCAGCGCGTCGGCGGCGTCGTAGAAGCTGTCCTCGGGATAATAGCCGCCGCCCCAGATGCGGACCATGTTCATGTTCGCCTTGACCGCCTTTTCCAGCATCTGGCGCTCGGTTGTGGCGGCCACGCGGGCGGGGAAGGCGTCGAAGGGGATGACGTTGCTGCCCTTGGCGAAGATGACGTTGCCGTTGATCTTCAGGCCGAAGCTGCCGTCCTTCCGGACAAGCTCGACGGTGCGCAGGCCGGTGCGCTTCTCGACCGCATCGGCCCCGGCCAGTACGGCTCCCACGGTATAGAGCGGATGCGCGCCGAAGCCGATCGGCTGCCAGCGTTGCGGCCGGGCGATCGAGACGGGGACGACCACGTCATTCTCGCCCGGCTGGAGCGCCACGTCGCGGCGGACGCGGATGCGGCGGCCGTCGGGGCCGGTGACGGTCACGTCCATCCGGCCGGTCTGCGCGCGGTCGGCCACCACCGAGGCGCGGGCGAGGATGCGCGCCTCGGCATCGGTCAGCGCCTCCTGCTCGATCCGCAGATTGTCGATCCGCGCGGCGTCCCACGCCTCCAGCCGGACTGAGCGCCAGATGCCGATATCGACGATGCGCGGCGCCCAGTCCCAGCCATATTGGTATTTGGGTTTACGAATATAGGGCGAGGTCTGCTTGCCCTTGGGCTCGTCGCCAAAGGGGGAGTCATATTCGCCGGGTAGCGGGTTCTTCTCGGCCAGCACCATCGGCTGGAGCGTCCTGATCGGCGAGGCGAAGCTGACCACCACCTCGTTCGCGCCCGCCTTCAGCAGCGGCTTGGCATCCGCCCGCCAGCGGCGATGCGCATTGTCGGCGGACAGGAGCGGCTGGCCGTTGACCGTGACGGTCGCGAAGGTGTCGAGCCCGTCGAACACCAGGTCCAGATGATCGCGCCGCAGCATCTCGGGCGTGACGTCCAGCGTGGTGCGATACTGCCAGCCGGTCAGGCCCGCCCACTGGATGGGGGCCTCGTTCGCGCCCTTATAGGGATCGGGCACGATCTTCGCGGCGATCAGGTCCTGCTGCACGCTGCCCGGTACGGTGGCGGCCAGCCAGTTCGCCGCCTGCGGATGCGCGCGCGCGGCGTCGGCGTCTTTGGGATCGATCCGCACCTGCCAGCGGTCGAGCGTCGCCACCGTCTTGGGCGCGGCGAGCGCGGGGAAGGGCAAGGCGAGCGCGGCCAGGATCAGGCCGAGACGATGTTTCAAGACGATTTCCCTGGAAGCTGCATCGGTGCGCGGACGAAGCCCCGCACGGCAAAGGACATGGAACCAAAAGGCCGGACCCGGCCGGACCGGCGGCGGGCACGCGCGACGGCGGCGGACATGGTCCCCGCTCGCATCAGGCTCTTTCTCGCCATCCGTCACCCCCGCAATCCACCGGCTTGTCGCGTGCCGGTATTCTCATGGTATGTTTTGGTATCATGGCAAGGCGGGAAGGGGGCGTCCACCCATTTTCTGGGGGGATCGCGAACCGGGCCGTGATGCAACCGATTGACGGGTCAATGCGCCATGCCGAGCGCCAGCAATGCGACGATCCAGATCAGCAGAACGGCCGCCGCCATCACCCCGACGACCAGCGTCATCACCAGCCCCGCCAGCGGACCCAGGCCATAGGCGCCGCGAATCTGGAGGAAGAGATGCACGGGAAAGGCGAGCATCAGCAATCCCAGGCCGGGCAGGTGGGCCAGCTTCGTCCAGAGGATCATGACGACCATCAGCAGGCTGACGAAGCTGAGCGAATAGGTGACGAAGACGGCATGGTCGAACATTGCCAGCCCGCGCTTCCACAGGAAGAACAGGCGCATGAACGGCATCGACAGCAGGATCAGCGCCCAGGAGAATTTATAGCCGTTCGCCTCCATCTTGAAGAGAAGGAATTCGGGATCGCGAACCGCATGGGCGATCTTTTCGTCGAGCGATTTCCAGCCGGTGATGACCTGGGCCTCCTGCGCGCCATGGCCCGACGCGGCCCCGCCGCCGCCCAGCGCCATGGCGGTGAATTCCAGATCATGCTGCCGCTTGACCAGGGTCGCGCGCTCGCCGTCGAGCGCCGCGGTATCGCGCTTTGCGGCGACGGCATCGGCGCGTTGCCGGTCGATCGCCGCGATCCGACGCTCGGTCGTGGCGACCTCGGCGCGGAGCTCGGTCGCGGCCTCCTGCGTGCCGGGGGCGTGGAAGGTCGCGAACCCGCCCAGCACCGAATAGGCGATGTAGAGCAGGAAGACGCTGAACAGATACAGCGCCAGCGGCGACAGGAAGCGACGGCGCTCGCCCGCGATATAGCGGCGGGTCAGCTCGCCGGGCCGGGTGACGAGCTTGGCCATGGTGCGCCACACCTGTCCCTCGATATGCAGGACGCCGTGGCTGAAGTCGTGCCACCAGGCGCCCAGCGTCCGGTGGATATGCGCCGACTGGCCGCAGTCATGGCAGTAAGGACCGACCAGGCTTGCCCCGCAATTCAGGCACTTGTTCGCGACGTCTGCGTGCATTCCACCCCCTGTCGATGCCGGACCCCGCCGACGAGACACGATAATTCGCCGCCCCGCGCAAGGGCAAAGATGCCCGGCCGAGCGGCCTCAGCCCTGCGTCGACAGGCGCGTGTCGATCAGGTCCAGCTCGCGACCCAGGCGCTGCGCGGTTTCCGACCCGATGGCGCGCGCGTTGAGCAGCTCGAACACCACCCGCCGCTCGGCACGGATCGCCGCCAGCCGCATCCGCCGCTCGACATCCTCCAGGCGGCGAGCGTCGGGATCGTCGTCGCCCTCCAGCGTGTCGATCCGGCTGCGATAGCCGTCCATCAGGCGCGAGGCGATCTCCACATATTGGTCGGCATCCTCGCGCCCCTCGGCCATTTCGTGCTGGAAGCGTTCCAGCTCGGCGATCGCGGCCTTGGCGGCGGCGACGCGGGTGCGGTCGAGCTCGCTGATCCCGTCCTCGCTGGGCAGCGCCAGCCCGCGCAACAGCAGCGGCAGGGTCAGGCTGGCGATCACCAGCGAACACAGGATGACCCCGCATGCCAGGAAGATCACCAGGTCGCGCGCCGGAAAGGGCGTGCCGTCGTTCAGCGTCAGCGGCAGGGTCAGCGCACCCGCCAGGGTGATCGCCCCGCGCGCGCCCGCGACCGACATGGCGGTGATGACCCGGCGCGGCGGGCTGGTCCGGTTGGGCAGATGCCGCTCGCGGAACAGCGTCAGGCGCAGCGCGACCCAGGTCCACAGGAAACGCAGCCCCGCCAGCCCGGAGACGATCGCGACGACGTACAGCCCCAGCCACCAGGGGCTGAGATGGCCGGTCAGCATCACCGTGTCGCGCGCGCCCGCAAAGACCTGGGGCAGCTGCTCGCCGAGCAGCACGAAGATGATGCCGTTCAGCGTGAATTGCAGCATGTCCCACACCGCCTGCCGCCGGATGCGCGTCGCGGCCTTGGCGCCCGAGGAGACGTTGGTGAACGACATGGCGATGCCCGCCGCCGCCGCCGCCAGCACGCCCGAACTCTCGACATGCTCGGCGACCATATAGGCGGCGAAGGGGATCAGCAGGCTGACCAGGATGTTCGAGCCGCTATCGTCGCCGAACCGCCGCGCGAAGACGCCCTTGGCGGTGACCGTGCCCCAGGCGATGGCGACGCCCAGCCCGACGCCCGACACCGCCATCCAGGCGAAGGTCAGCCCGGCATGGGCGAGCGAGAAGGTCCCGGTCAGCGCGGCGGCGACCGCAAAGCGCAGGCAGACCAGGCCCGAGGCGTCGTTGAGCAGCGACTCCCCCTCCAATATGTGCATCATCCGCTTGGGGATCGGCGCCTTTTGCGCGATCGCCGACACCGCGATCGGATCGGTCGGCGACACGACGGCGGCGAGTGCGAAGGCCACCGCATAGGGCACGGCCGGGATCATCCAGTGGATGAACAGCCCCATGCCCAGCACCGTCAGGAACACCAGCCCCAAGGCCAGCCCCAGCACCGCGCCCGCATCGCGAAACAGCTCGTCCTTGGGAATGCGCCAGCCATCGAGGAAGAGCAGCGGCGGCACGAACAGCAGGAAGAATATCTCGGGATCGAGTTCGACCCGGATCTGCGCGATCCCACCGATCACCGCGCCCAGCGCGATCTGGACCAGGGGGCGCGGCAGCGCGGAAGGCAGGATGCGCGAGACGACGCCGCTGATGACGACGGCGAGGAGAAGGAACAGGCTGAGCGTAACGACGTCCAATCGGGGACCTTTCGGGTGCAGCGGTTGGAGCGGCCGATGCGCGCCGAATGACGGACCGACCGAAGGATCAGCGATCGGCGGCCGATGGCCATGCCGAATCGCGCGAGCGGCGACCATGACATGGCGGGCAAGCCCGGTTCAACCCGTTAAACGGGGACGTCGGCCTGATCCATGTGCGATACCCGTCCGGAGGAGTCGGACGATCAGGCCGCCTCGCGCATCGTGCGGTCGATCCGTGCCAGCGCCGCCAGGAACTGCTCGGCGCTGCGCCGCCAGGAAAATTCCTGGCCGAATGCCGCACAGTTCGTCCGGTCGAGCGTCAGCGCCTGCGTGATCGCCTGCTCCAGCGCCTCGTCCATCACCCCGACCTCGGGGCTCAGCACGTCGAGCGGCCCCTGCACCGGCAGGGCGGCGACCGGCGTGCCGCAGGCCAGCGCCTCGATCATGACCAGTCCGAAGGTGTCGGTCCGGCTGGGGAAGACGAACACATCCGCCGAACGGTAGATCGCCGCCAGGTCCTCGCCGAACTTCGCGCCCAGGAAATGGACATTGGGATATTGGGCGGCCAGTGCGGCGCGCGCCGGGCCGTCGCCGACCACGACCCTGGTTCCCGGCACGTCGGTCGCGAGGAAGGCGGCGATATTCTTCTCGACCGCGACCCGCCCGGCATAGAGTTGCACCGGGCCGGGCAGGCCCGCGACAAAGCCATCGCGCGGACCGTCCGGCCGGAACAAGGCGGTATCGACCCCGCGCCCCCAATGGCGGCTCTGGGGCAGGTCATGCGCGGCCAGCGTCGCGGCCACGCTGGGCGTCGAGGCGAGGATCGCGGTCGAGGGCGCGTGGAACCAGCGAACATAGCGCCAGACGAATTCGGGATCGATCGCCCGCACCCGCGCGGCGACATACTCAGGGAACTGGGTGTGATAGGCGGTGGTGAAGGGCAGCCCCTGCGCCAGCGCCCAGCGCCGCGCCAGCAGACCCAGCGGCCCCTCGGTCGCGATATGGATGGCATCGGGCAGGAACTGTCCCAGCGTCCGCCCGACCACGCCGGGGCCCGGCAGCGCCAGCCGGATTTCGGGATAGGTCGGGCAGGGGACCGAGACATAGCGATCGGGCGAGACGATGCACAGCTCATGCCCCATCGCGCGCAGCTCGGCCGCGACCGATTGCAGGGTGCGGACCACACCGTTGACCTGCGGGCTCCAGGCGTCGGTGACGATCGCGATGCGCATTCGGTGTGTCCTTCCCCGGTCAGGCGGCGATGGCGGCGGCGACCGGCTGGTTGCGGCGCGCCTCCATCTCGTCACCCCAGTGCAGGATCTCCATCGTGCCGTCGAAATGCTCGACCAGCGCGGTACAGCCCTCCACCCAATCACCGTCATTATAATAGGTGACGCCGTTGATGTCTCGGATTTCGGCGGTGTGGATATGGCCGCAAACCACGCCATCGACGCCGCGCGCACCCGCCGCATGGGCGACGACTTCCTCGAAATGCGAGATGAAGGCGACGGCGTTCTTCACCTTGGCCTTGGCGTGCTTGGACAGCGACCAATAGGGGCGCTTCATCCACCGCCGGACGATGTTCACCCAGCGATTGACCTCCATCAGCGCGGTATAGGCGAAGTCGCCGACATGGGCGAGCCAGCGATGCGCCAGCGTGATCGCGTCGAACTCGTCGCCGTGCAGCACCAGCAGGCGGCGGCCGTCCGCCGTCTCGTGGATCGCCTTGCGGCAGATGGCGATGCCGCCGAAATCCATGCCGGTGAACTGGCGGAAGATCTCGTCGTGGTTGCCGGGGATATAGACGACACGGGTGCCGCGCTTGGCGCGCTTCAGCAGCCGCCACACCACGTCGTTGTGCGCGGCGGGCCAGTAGAATTTCTTCTTCAGCCGCCAGCCGTCGATCATGTCGCCGACCAGATACATGGTCTCGCTGTCGACATGGTCCAGAAAGTCGATCAGCATTTCCGCATTGCAACCGCGCGTACCGAGATGGACGTCGGAAATCCAGATCGTGCGATAGCGGCGGCGCGCCTGGCCTTCGGGTTCGGGGGGCGCCGGCGCGCGGGGGATGAAGTCGAGAATGGCGGCGTCTTCGTGCAGCGAGCCATCGATCGGAATGCTGGTCATCGGCATCGGCGTTCCCCCACGCTAGGCGTTGGGAATGTCATGCCCGTCATCTGTGACGTGCGCGTCGCAGATCGGTGACAGGCGCGCAGCATTTTGATGACTCGTTAAAGTCACCGATCGCGAAAAAGCCCGCCGATCCTGGATCGACGGGCCTTTCCGTATCGTAAAGACGGAGGCGCGTTTTTTAGAAGCGCACCGCCACCGACGCCGCATAGGTCCGGCCGTTCTTGTAGAAGGCGGTCGATCATGCGGAAATAGCTCGAACAATAATTGTAGCGGAGCCGCGCCTGGAAGATCCCACTTTCGAAATAGGGGATCACATTGACGGTGGGCGGCGACAAATAGGGCAGGTTACGGAGGCCTCGGTCGGGTTGACCGACCAACGTGTAACCAAACTGACATTGGTCCGTAAACGGAAAAAATCAGGCCGATCCCGTCATGGGACCATTGGGCTGGCACATCGTGGGACATGCTGCTTAAATGGCAGGGTTCCGGTCGTTCCTGGGGAGGAGGACTGGCTATGGCTATCATGACGAGGGGATGCCCATGACGGCGATGCCGCGACCGCTTCTGGAAATCTGTGTCGATGATGCCGACGGCGTCGCGGCGGCCGTGGCGGGGGGCGCGGATCGGATCGAATTGTGTGGCGCGCTGGGGCTGGGCGGGCTGACCCCCTCGGCGGCGCTGGTCGCGCGGGCGGTGCGGTCGGGGGTGCCGGTCCATGCGATGGTCCGTCCGCGCGAGGGCGATTTCCGTTACGACGCCGACGAGGTCGCGATGGCGACCGACGAGATCCGGCGGATGATCGCCATGGGCGTCGCGGGTGTCGTGGTCGGGGCGATGGCCGACGACCGGTCGCTCGATCTGGACGTGCTGGCGGCCTGGCGAGACGCGGCGGACGGCGTGGCCATCGCGCTGCACCGTGCCATCGATCTCGTCGCCGATCCGGTCGCGGCGGTCCATGCGGTCGCGGCCATCGGCTATGACCATATCCTGACCTCGGGCGGCGCCGCGACCGCCCAGGCCGGGGCCGAGACGATCGCGGCGATGGTCGCGGCGGCGGATGGGCGGTTGGCGATTATCGCCGGATCGGGCGTTTCGGCCGACAATGCCGCCGCGCTGGTCGCGCGGACCGGCGTCGATGCGGTCCATGCTTCGGCCAGCGTCCGGCAGGATTGGGGGGACCTGCGGATCGCCGCCATGGGTTTCGGGGGCGGCGACCGGCGCCGGACCAGCCCCGAAAAGATCGCGGCGTTGCGGCAGGCTATCGGAAGGAAATAACATCCAATGTATGCCAAATATAATACCTATTGCCCACATGGTCCTGCTGCGATAAGCCTTTGTGCGAAGCGGGGCGCGGCATGAGCGACGTCCGGGCAAAGGGGGATGGCGCGGCCATGACATTCTCGGCGCAGGTCGGCTCCTTCCGAAAGGGGAACCCCGCGCCACTGTACCTTCAGCTCCAGCAGCTGCTGCGCGACGCCATCACCAGCAATGTCCTGGCCGAGGATGACGCGATCCCCGCCGAGCGCGATCTGGCGATCGAATATGACGTGTCGCGGATCACGGTGCGCAAGGCGATTGGCGGCCTGGTCGAAGAGGGGTTGCTGACCCGCCGGCGCGGTGCCGGGACCTTCGTCGCGGGCCGGGTGGAGAAGAGCTTCTCCAAGCTGTCCTCCTTCTCCGAGGACATGATCGCGCGCGGCCGCACGCCGAGCAGTCAGTGGGTCAGCCGCGCACCGGGCACGGTGACGCCCGAGGAGGCGCTGTCGCTGGGCCTGTCGCCGGGCGCGCCGGTCTATCGGTTCCAGCGGGTCCGCTTTGCCGACGAGGTGCCGATGGCGATCGAGGTCTCGACCATCGCCGGTTTCGCGCTCCCCTCGGTCGAGGCGGTCGACCGGTCGCTCTATGCGGCACTGGAGCGGACCGGCAACCGGCCGATCCGCGCGCTCCAGCGGCTGCGCGCGGTGCCGTTCGGGGCGGACCATGCCAAGATGCTGGATGTCGATCCGGGCCATGCGGGCCTGTTGATCGAGCGCCGCGGATTTCTACGCGATGGACGGGCGGTGGAATATACCCAGTCCTTCTATCGCGGCGATGCCTATGATTTCGTCGCGGAGTTAACCGATGTCTGATGTGATGACCGCCGGTAGTGCGGGGACCAGCACCCTGATGGGAGCGGAAGCGGGGGAGGCGCCGCAGGCGATTGCCCGGCTGCTCGCGCGCAATGCGCCGACCGTCAAGGCGCTGGCCGAACGGCTGCGTGCCGCCCCGCCGCCGGTGATCGTCACGATCGCCCGTGGATCGTCGGATCACGCCGCGACCTACGGCAAATATATCCTGGAAACCAAGACCGGCGTGCCGGTGTCGTCGGCGGCGCCCTCGGTCGCGTCGATCTTCGAGACGCCGATGAAGGTGCAGGGCGCGCTGGTCATCGCCATCTCGCAGTCGGGGCGCAGCCCGGACCTGCTGGCGACGGTCGAGGCGTATCGCGCAGGCGGCGCGCATATCGTCGCGCTGGTCAATGACGAGGAATCGCCGCTGGCGACCGGCGCCGACACCTTCCTGCCGCTGTCGGCCGGTCCCGAAAAGGCCGTCGCCGCCACCAAGTCGTGCCTGACCGCGCTGGCGGGTCTGGCGCAGCTCGCCGCCGCCTGGGCGGGTGACGAGACGCTGGAAGCGGCGCTCGCCGATCTGCCCGGTCAGGTCGAGCAGGCGCTGCGCCTCGACTGGTCCCCGGCGGTCGAGGGCCTGCGCGAACTCAGCCAGATGTTCGTGCTGGGTCGCGGCTATGGCTACGGCGTGGCGCAGGAAGCCGCGCTGAAGCTCAAGGAAACCTGCTCGATCCAGGCCGAGCCGTTCAGCGCCGCCGAGGTTCGCCACGGCCCGATGCGCATCGTCGAGCCCGGCTATTCGGTGCTGGGCTTCGCCACCTCGGACGTGGCGGGCAAGGATGTGAAGGCGGTCGCCGACCAGTTCGAGGCGCGCGGTGCAAAGCCGTTCGTCGCCGGGCAGGGCGGTGCGCTGCCCATGGTCGCCGGCCACCCCGCGCTGGAGCCGATTTCGATGCTCGCCAGCTTCTACCGCATGGTCGAGGCGCTGGCGCTCGCCCGTGGCATGGACCCCGACTCGCCGCCGCATCTGCAGAAAGTGACCCGCACGCTATGACCCGCTTCCGTTTCGTCAACGGCCATGTCGCGACCTCCGGCGGCGTCCTGCCGGGTGCGGAGATCGTCGTGGACGGCGATCGCATCGCGTCGATCGGCGCGGTCGAGGGTTCGGACGACACGATCGACCTGAACGGCGGCTGGGTCGTCCCCGGCTATATCGACACCCAGGTCAATGGCGGCGGCGGCGTGCTGTTCAACGACCGGCTGGACGTGGACGGCATCGCGACCATGGCGGCGGCGCATGCCGTCTATGGCACCACCGCGATGCTGCCGACCTTGGTCAGCGAAACCCCCGACAAGATCGCCCGCGCGCTCGACGCGATCGACGAGGCGATCGAGGCGAAGGTGCCGGGCGTCATCGGCATCCATGTCGAAGGGCCGGTGCTCAACCCGGCGCGCAAGGGCATCCACGATCCGACGCGGTTCCGCGATCTGGACGAGGAGATGATCGCCGTCCTGACCCGCCCGCGCCGTGGCAAGGTCATGCTGACCATCGCGCCCGAGCGGGTGCCGGTCGACACGATCCGCCGTCTGGTCGAAGCGGGCGTGCTGGTCAGCGCCGGGCACACCGAGGCCAGCTATGAGCAGGCGATGGCGGCGTTCGATGTCGGGCTGTCCGGCATCACCCACCTCTACAACGCCATGCCCGCCATGCAGCAGCGCGTGCCGGGGCTGGCGGGCGCGACGCTCGACGATCCGCGCCCCTATTCGGGGCTGATCATCGACGGCTTCCACGTCTCCGCGCCGATGCTGCGGCTGGCGCTGAAGGCGCGGCCGTTCGACAGACTGATGCTGGTCACGGACGCCATGTCGTCGGTCGGCGCGGTCGAGAAGGACTTCGTCCTGCACGGTCGTCATATCGACGTGTCTGGCGGCAAGTGTACCTATACCGACGGCACGCTGGCGGGATCGGATCTCGACATGGGTTCGGCGGTCGCCAATGCGGTCGAGCAGTTGCGGATCACCGTCGACCAGGCCGCTGCGATGGCGGCGACCAACCCGGCGGCGTTCCTGGGCCTGTCGGACGAGCGGGGCGCACTCGGCATCGGCCTGCGCGCCGACTGGGTGGTGTTAGACGCCGCGCTCAAGCCCGTCGATACGCGGATCGCCGCATGACGGTCGCGCGCCGCGACCTTCTGCTGGGCAGCGCGGTGGTGGGGCTGGCGGGCGGCATTCCGTCCGCCCCGCTCTTCGCCGCCGATCGCCGCCCGGCGGACGGCGCGGGCGCGCTTCCCATGCCCGCCCCGGTGGACCGGCTGCCGCCCGCGCTGCCGGTGCAGGATGCGGGCCGGGTCCTGATGGATCGCGGCTGGCTGTTCCACGAGGGCGATGTCGAGCCCGCGCGGCTCGATACGCACAATGCGACCTATCTGTCGGTCAAGGCGGGCAATGCGCGCGGCGCGGCGGCGGTCGATTATGACGACAGCGACTGGCAGGCGGTCGACTTGCCGCACGACTGGGCCTCGTTCCAGCCCTTCGTGGAAAACGCCAATGTCGCGCAAGGCTATCGCCCGCGCGGGATCGGCTGGTATCGGCGCAGCTTCCGGCTGGACCCGGCCCTGCGCGGGCGGCGGATCGAGCTGGAATTCGGCGGGATCGCGACCTTTGCGACCATCTGGGTCAATGGCAGCGTCGTTTCGCACAATTTCTCCGGCTATAACGCCGTCCGTATCGACCTGACCCCGTTCGCGCGGTTCGGCGACGAGGCCAATGTCGTGGCCGTCCGCGTCGACGCCGATGCGATGGAGGGTTGGTGGTATGAAGGCGCGGGCCTTTATCGCCATGTCTGGCTGGGCGACTATGCGCCCGTCTCGATCGCGACCGACGGCGTCCATTGCGACCCGCGCAAGCGCGACGGCGGCTGGCATGTCCCCGTCGCGGTGACGCTGGCCAGCATCGTCGAAACCGACAGTCCCGTGACGGTCGAGGCGCGGCTGCTCGATCCGCAGGGCAAGGTGGTGGCGCAGGGCCAGGCCCAGGCGACCGTGCCGTCACTGGACGAAGGGCGCGCCGCGCTCGACCTGTCCGTGGCCGATCCCATGCTCTGGTCGGTCGAACGGCCGACGCTGTACACGGTCGATGTGCGGTTGCTGCGCGACGGACAGGTGGCGGACGAGCGCCGCGTGCCGATCGGGTTCCGCACGATCCGCTTCGACGCGAACCGGGGTTTCTTCCTCAACGACCGGCCCGTCAAGCTGAAGGGCGTCTGCCTGCATCAGGATCATGCGGGCGTGGGCACCGCACTGCCCGACGCGCTGATCGGCTGGCGGCTGGAGCGGCTGAAGGCGATGGGGTGCAACGCGGTGCGTTCCAGCCACAATGCGCCGACGCCCGAGCTGCTCGACTGGTGCGACCGGCTGGGCCTGCTGGTCATGAACGAGAACCGGCAGTTCAATCCGGCGCCCGAATATCGCGCGCAGCTGGAATGGCTGGTCCGGCGCGACCGCAACCATCCCTCGGTCATCCTGTGGTCGGTCTTCAACGAGGAACCGATGCAGGGCACCCCGGCGGGGGTCGAGATGGTCAGGCGCATGGCGCATTGGGTGCGCGCGCTGGACGACAGCCGCCCGGTGACGGCGGCGATGAACGGGGCCTTTTTCGATCCCGTCAACGTCGCGCAGGTCGTCGATGTGACCGGGTTCAACTATTATCAGGGCGATTACGACCGCTATCACCAGCTGAACCCGGCCAAGCCGATGACCAGCTCGGAGGATACCAGCGCGTTCATGACGCGCGGCGCGTTCGAGAGCGACCCGGCGCGCCACATCGCGTCGAGCTACGATATCGAGGCGGCGAGTTGGGGCGACACCCATCGCGGCGCCTGGAAGAAGATCGCCGATCGCCCCTTCGTCGCGGGCGGGTTCGTGTGGACCGGCTTCGACTATCATGGCGAGCCGACGCCCTATGAATGGCCGACCATCGCCAGCTTCTTCGGTATCCTGGACCTTTGCGGCTTTCCCAAGACCGCGTTCGACATCCACCGCGCCGCCTGGGTCGATGACGCGCCCGTCGTGGCGATCGCACCGCACTGGAGCTGGCCGGGACGCGAGGGCAAGCCGACCAAGGTCATGGTCCTGTCGAACGCCGAGCGCGTCGTCCTTCGCCTGAACGGCAAGACGGTGGGCGAGGGCGCGGTCGACCGGCTGATGGGCAATGAATGGACCATCCCCTATGCGCCGGGCCGGATCGAGGCGATCGCCTATCGCGGCGGGCGCGAGGTCGCGCGTGCCGCGCATGAGACGGTCGGCGTGCCGGTGGCGCTGCGCCTGACGCCCGCGCGCACCGTGATGGCGGGCGATACCGAGGATGCGCAGGCGATCACCATCGATGCGATCGACGCGCATGGACGCCATGTCCCGACCGCCAACCTGATGACCCGCTTCACCATTGAGGGCGGGGCGATCATCGGCGTCGGCAATGGCGATCCCAACAGCCACGAGCCCGAAAAGGGCGATCGGCGCTCGCTGTTCAACGGGCTGGCCCAGATGATCGTGCGGCCCGACACCGGGCGCGGGCGGATCACCATCCGCGCGACGGCGGAGGGGCTGAGGCCCGCCACCCTGCGGCTCGACCGGCTGGGCGTGACGCCGCGCGCGCAGGTGCCGGTGCTGGCCGGAGACATGGACGTGCGCGACTGGCGGCGTTCGCCCCGGCTGGACGCCAGACCTTCGCCCGATCTTGCGCCCGCCGCCAGCGACAATAACGGCTGGGCCTTTGTCCGGGCGGGAACGCCGACCCCGGCGGAGGGGGCGGGGTGGCGCGTCTATCGCACCGTCCTCACGCCCCGCCGCGCCGTCGCGGCGCGCGGCGGCACGTTGAGCTTCGCCTCGGTGGGCGGCATGGCCAGCCTGTGGGTCGACGGACGGCTGGTCGCCGAGAAGCGCGATCCCCGGCCGGGCCCGCTGACCGCCGCGCTGCCGGCCGGGTCGGGCAAGCGGACGATCGCGCTGATCGTCGCGGGACTGGGCAATATCGAAAGCGGTCTGCTGGGCCGGGTGACGATCCGTCCACGCTGATGCGGGGGGCGGGCGATCGTCGCGGGGGAAGGAATGCAGTTTGGCAAAGAGTGACGTGCGATGAGTGACCTGACCATTTTTGCCCCGCTGGCGGGTTGGGTGATGCCGTTGGCGCAGGTGCCCGATCCGGTTTTCGCCGAGAAGATGCTGGGCGACGGCATCGCCATCGATCCGGTGAACGACGCGCTCTGCGCCCCGTGCGACGCCACGGTGCTGACCGTGCACGAGGCTGGGCATGCGGTGACGCTGCGCAGCACCGAGGGCTTCGAGCTGATCTGCCATATCGGCATCGACACCGTGTCGCTGGGCGGCCAGGGTCTGACCCCGCAGGTGCAGGCGGGCGCCAAGGTGCTGGCAGGTCAGCCGCTGATCCGCTTCGACCTCGATTATCTCGTCCGCCACGCACCCGCCGTGGTGACGCCCGTCATCGTCGCGGACGCCACCCGCTACGGCGTCGAGCCGATCGCCACCGGGCTGGTCGCGGTCGGCGATCCGCTGCTTCGCGTCGTGCCGCTTGCCGCCGAGGCCCTGGTCGCCGAGGAGAGCGGGGAGACGCTGATCGAGGAGATGACGGTCGCGCTGTCGCACGGCCTCCACGCCCGTCCCGCCGCCAGGCTGGTCGAGACGGTCCGGCGGCACGAGGCGCGCGTCACCCTGTCACATGGCGAGCGCAGCGCCTCGGGCTTGAGCGCGGTCGGCCTGCTCGGGCTGGGGCTGGGTCATGGCACGACGGTACGGATCGAGGCGAACGGCCCGCAGGCCGCCGCCGCGCTGGCCGAGGTCGTCGCCTTTCTGGGCGACGCGACGCCCGAGGAAACCCCGGTCGAGGCGCCCGAACCCGCACGCGGCGAAGGACCGGGCCTGGGCGGCGTGCCCGCCGCGCCCGGCCTGGCGGTCGGGCCGATCCACCGGCTGACCCGCGCGGCGATTCCGGTCGAGACCGTCGCGGCAAGCGCCGAGGAAGAGCGCGCCAGGCTGACCGATGCGCTGGCACGGGTCCGCGAAGGACTGGTGCTGGCGGCTGCGGCCGGTGGCGCGCGCGGCGGCGTGATGGCGGCGCATGGCGCGATGCTGGCCGATCCCACGCTGACCGAGGCCGCGCTGGCCGGGGTCGCGCGCGGCCTGAGCGCGGGCGTTGCCTGGCAGGAGGCGATTGCCGAGCAGGTCAAGGTGCTGGTGTCGAGCGGCGACCGCCGCATCGCCGAGCGCGCGGACGATCTGCGCGATCTGGAACGTCATGTCCTGGCCGCGCTGGCCGGGCTGCCGATCGAGGGGCCGAGCGTTCCCGCCGGGGCGATCCTGGTCGCCGAGGACCTGTTGCCCAGCCAGGTGGCGGCGCTGGACGCGGGCGTCGTCGCGGGGATCGCGCTGGTTAAGGGCGGCCCGACCTCGCACGCCGCGATCCTGGCGGCGGGCATGGGGCTGCCCATGGCGGTGGCGTTCGGCGATCCGCTCGCCGCGCTGGAGGATGGCCGGGTGATCGTGCTCGACGCCGATCGTGGGCTGATCGATCCCGAACCCGATGCCGACGCACAAGGCCAAGCCCGCGACACCATCGCGCGCCGCAAGGCCGAGATGGAGGCGGCACGCGCCGCACAGGGGCCGTGCCGCATGGCGGACGGCACCCGGATCGAGATGTTCGCCAATCTGGGCTCGGTCGCCGATGCCGAGGCGGCGGTGGCCGAGGGAGCGGAGGGCTGCGGCCTGCTGCGCACCGAATTCCTGTTCCTGGAACGCGCGACCGCGCCGACCCGCGACGAACAGGCCCGCGATTACCAGGCGATCGCCGATGCGCTGAGCGACCGGCCGATGATCGTCCGGCTGCTCGATGTCGGCGGCGACAAGCCCGCACCCTATATGGACCTGCCCGTCGAGGAGAATCCGGCGCTGGGCCTGCGCGGCATTCGCGTGTCGCTCGCCGATCCGCAGCTTCTGGAGGATCAGGTCGGCGCGATCCTGGCGGTGCGCCAGCCCTGCCGGATCATGGCGCCGATGGTCGCCAGCCTGGCCGAGCTGGAGGCGGTTCGCGCCGTCGTCGAACGCCAGGGGGGCAAGGCCGAGGTCGGCGTCATGATCGAGACGCCCGCCGCCGCCATTTCCGCCGATATCCTCGCGCGCAAGGCCGACTTCTTCTCGATCGGCACCAACGACCTGACCCAATATACCCTGGCCATGGATCGCGGCAACGCGGCGGTGGCGGCGGGGGTCGACGGGCTTCATCCGGCCGTGCTGCGGCTGATCGGCACGACCTGCGAAGGCGCGGCCAGGCATGACACGCCGGTCGGCGTCTGCGGCTCGCTGGCCGCCGATCGTCTGGCCGTGCCGATCCTGCTGGGGCTGGGCGTCACCGAATTGTCGGTGCCCCCCGCGCGGGTCGCCGCGATCAAGGCGCTGGTCGGCAAGCTGGACATGGTCCGTTGCCGCGCCGCCGCGCTTCAGGCGACCGCCTTGCCCTCGGCGGCGGCGGTTCGCGCGCATATCACCACCATGCTTCAGGAGATCGGCGCATGAGCTCGCCCATGGCCTCGCTTCAGTCGCTCGGGCGGGCGCTGATGTTGCCTATCGCGGTCCTGCCGGTGGCGGGGCTGCTGCTCCGCCTGGGCCAGCCGGACATGCTGAACATCGCCTTCATGGCGAATGCGGGCAATGCGATCTTCGACAATCTGGGACTGCTCTTCGCGGTCGGCGTCGCCACCGCCTTTGCCCGGGACGGCAATGGCGCGGCGGCGCTGGCGGGGATCACCTGCTATCTCGTCACGATCAAGGGGGCCGAGACGCTGATCGTCCCGCCCGCCGGGACCGGCGCGGGGCTGGCCAAGGACATCGCGGCCACCGTCGAGGCGGCCTGGCGGAGCAAGTCGGTCCATCGCTTCGACGTGCCGGTGGGGATCGTCGCCGGGTTGATCGGCGGCAGCTTCTACAACCGTTTTGCGACGATCAAGATGCCGGAATATCTGGCCTTTTTCGGTGGCCGTCGGTTCGTGCCGATCATTTCGGGCATTGTCGGCCTGGGACTGGCGGCGCTTCTGGGCGTCGCGTTCGGGCCGGTCAATACGGGCATCGATGCGATGAGCCAGGGCATCGTCCAGGCAGGCGGGCTGGGGCTGTTCGCGTTCGGCGTGCTGAACCGGCTGCTCGTCGTCACCGGGCTGCACCATATCCTGAACACCGTCGCCTATTTCGTGGTCGGCGACTATCAGGGCAAGACCGGCGACCTGACCCGCTTCTTCGCGGGCGATCCGACCGCGGGCGCGTTCATGAGCGGGTTCTTCCCGGTGATGATGTTCGGCCTGCCCGCCGCCTGTCTCGCCATGTATCACGAGGCGCTGCCCGAGCGGAAGAAGGCGGTCGGCGGCATGTTGTTCAGCCTGGCGCTGATGTCGTTCCTGACCGGCGTGACCGAGCCGATCGAGTTCAGCTTCATGTTCCTGGCGCCGGTCCTCTATGCCTTCCACGCGATCCTGACCGGCGTGGCGGAGGCGCTGATGAACGCGCTGGGCGTGCGGCTGGGCTATACCTTCTCGGCGGGCCTGTTCGACTATGTCATCAATTTCGGCAAGGCGACCAAGCCGCTGATGCTGATCCCGGTCGGCGCGGTCTATGCGCTGCTCTATTACGCGGTCTTCCGCTTCGCGATCCGCCGCTGGAACCTCCAGACGCCGGGCCGCGAGGCCGAGCCGATGGTCGAGAGCGGCGAGGCGGCGGGCGATCAGCCGGTGGTCGAGGGCGGGCGCGGCGCGTCCTTCGTCGCGGCGATGGGCGGCGGCGCCAATCTCAGCGAGGTCGCGGCCTGCACCACCCGGCTCCGGCTGGTCGTCAACGACCCCGCACGGGTCGACGAGCCCGCGCTGAAGCGGCTGGGTGCGCGCGGCATCCTGCGCCCCTCCGCCAATGGCGTTCAGGTGGTGCTGGGTCCGGTCGCGGACACGGTCGCGATGGAGATGCGCGCCGCCATCCAGGCGGGCCATGGCCAGCCAGTCTCCGCGCCGGTCGCGGTTGCGCCGACCCCCGCCGCCCCGGCGGCGGCCCCTGTGGCGAGCCTGCCCGACGCGCTGCTCGGCCTGCTGGGCGGGGCGGGCAATGTCCGTGCGGCCAGCCATCATGCGGGACGGTGGCGTGTCGAGCTGGCCGATCCGGCGCTCGTCGCCTCGGCCCCGGTCGCGCCGGTGCGGGCCATCGCCCATGTCGAGCGGAACGTCGTTCACCTTCTGGTCGACTGACGGGCAGGTGAATTGAACGTTAATGATATTGCTGCGGCCTGACCAAAGGATGTAGATGCGAACACTCTGATGTCATGGCGAATCTGTCGGATCTTTCGGTCGGGTTGCGGTGGAGAGTGTGCTTGGTTACGTTAACAGAGGGCAGCTTGGACGATAAGCGGCTCTACCGCGCCCCCGCGCTCGAAAAGGGGCTCGACATTCTGGAGCTGCTGGCGGCCGAGGAACATCCGCTGACCATGAGCGGGATCGTCAACCGGCTGGGCCGGTCGACGGGCGAGCTGTTCCGGATGATCCAGGTGCTGGAGCATCGCGGTTATGTGTCGCAGGGGCCGGACGGCTATGTCATGACCTCGCGGCTGTTCCATCTGGGGTTGAAGCGTCCGCCGGTGCGCAGCCTGATGGAACAGTCGCTTCCCGAAATGCGGCTGCTGGCCGACACGATCGGCCAGTCCTGCTATCTCTCCGTCCCGTCGGGCGCGGCTTCCTCGGTCATCGCGCGGATGGAGGCGTGCACGGCGGTCGGCTTCTCGGTCCGCGTTGGCTATCGTCGGCCGCTCTACGACACCCCGTCGGGCGTCCTTCTCTATGCCATGCAGCCCGAACAGACCCGACGCGAATGGGAGGGGCTGTTCGACCCGCCGCTGTCGGAAGAGGCGCGCGCCCGGTTGGTGGCGCAGGCGGATGCGGTGCGCGAACAGGGTTTCACCCGGGTCGACAGTCCCGATCTGGTCGGCATGGTCGAACTGGCGGCCCCGATCATGCGCGGCGATCAGGCCATGGCGGTCCTGGCGGTTCCGTTCATCCGCATCACCGACGCGCCCGTCGACGAGGCCGCCGCGCTGAATCATCTGCGTGCGACCGCCGACCGCATCACCAATCAGCTGATCGGCAACGACGCGCGCATCTGACCCGCGCCTGGCTCCCCTCCCGCGTATCTTCGCGTGCAAAGCCGCTTGTCCCGACTGGGCCCGGCGGCGATAGAGCCGGTGCCTGATTGAACAAAAGCATGGAGCCGGGCTTTACCGGGCTGCGGAGCTTGTCGATCGGCCGCGTACAGGGGGAATAGGTGCTGCTGAAATATTATAAGGGATCGTTCCTCTTCACCGCGATCTGTCTGGCGATCGCGGCATGGCTGGGCTTTGAGAGCACGGGCACGCTGGCGGGGACGCTGGGCATATTGTGGATCGTGCTGGTGCTCGGCGTGCTGGAGGTGTCGCTGTCGTTCGACAATGCGGTGGTCAATGCCACCGTGCTGCGCGACATGGACGACAAATGGCGGCGGCGTTTCCTGACCTGGGGTATCCTGATCGCGGTGTTCGGGATGCGGATCGTCTTCCCGCTCGCCATCGTCGCGATCGCCGCGCATATGGGGCCGATCGAGGCGGTGAAGCTCGCCGCGGGTGATCCGGTCCGCTACGAACAGATCATCACCTCGGCCCATGTCGGGATTTCGGGGTTCGGCGGCAGCTTCCTGGCGATGGTCGGGCTGAACTTCTTCCTCGATGACGAGAAGGAGGACCATTGGCTCCCCGCGATCGAACGGCCGCTGGCGGCGCTGCGCGACATTTCGGGGCTGGCGATGGGGATCGTGCTGCTCGCGCTCTATGGCATCGGCCGGTTCATTCCGGCCCAGGAGGCGATGACCTTCCTGACCGCCGGGATCTTCGGCCTGCTGACCTATATCGCGGTCCATGCGGTCGGCGTGCTGCTGGAGGGCGATGGCGATGCGGCGACGGGCGCGGCGGCCAAGTCGGGCTTTGCCGCCTTCCTGTATCTGGAGGTGCTGGACGCCAGCTTCTCGTTCGACGGGGTGATCGGCGCTTTCGCCCTGTCGAACAATCTGTTCATCATCGCGCTGGGCCTGGGGATTGGGGCGATGTTCGTCCGGTCGATGACGATCATGCTGGTCGATCACGGCACGCTGACCCAGTATCGCTATCTGGAGCATGGCGCCTTCTATGCGATCCTGGCGCTGGCGGCGATCATGCTGTTGTCGGTGCGTTTCCATATCCCGGAGACGATCACCGGCCTGATCGGCGCGACCGTCATCGGCCTGTCCTTCTGGGCCTCGGTGCGCAGCAACCGCAAGCATCCCGACCAGGCGCTGGCCTCCGCCGATCCGGTCAAGGGCACCGGACGCTCGCCCCGCCACTGATCGCGCGCCATCGTCGCGCAGGGGAACCGTTTCGCATCGCGAAGGATTTCCCCTGCGAACGGTTGGAGCGAGGGATCACGGCATGGCGGCAACTGCGATCGATGCCCTGCATCTGGACAAGGCCACGGCCGACCGTCCTCCCCTGACCGGCCTGTTCCTGAAGAAGCGCGGGCGCGACGTCATGACGGCGGACGACGTCGCCGCGCTGGAGTCCACGATCGACGAGGTGGTCGACCTGCCCGCGCGCCGGATCGTCATCCGCCGGGACGAGCGGGTCCGGCACAGCAGCCTGCTGCTCGAAGGGGTGATGTGCCGGTATATGGACGACCGGCACGGCAACCGACAGATCGTCGCCTTTCACGTGCCGGGCGATTTCGTCGATCTCCATGGCTTCGCGATGCGCTATCTCGACCATGAGGTGGCGACGCTGACCCGCGCCAAGGTGGCGCTGGCGGGCCATGACCGGCTGGACGAGATCGTCTTGCATCGACCACGCCTGACGCGGCTCTTGTGGTTCTCGACGCTGCTCGACGCGGCGATGCACCGCGAATGGGTGTTCCGGCTGGGCCGATTGGAGGCGGACGGGCGCGTCGCGCATCTGTTCTGCGAACTTCATGCGCGGCTCGCCATGGTCGATCTGGTGCGCGACGGGACGTTCCGCTTTCCGGTGACGCAGATCGATCTGGCCGAGGCGGCGGGGGTTACCCCGGTGCATCTGAACCGCGTGCTGCGGTCGCTGCGCGAGCGCGGGCTGATGACCTTTCGCAGCGGGGAGGTGCGGATGCTCGACATCGACGCGCTGGCGGCGCTGGCCGATTTCGACCCGGGCTATCTCTATGGCGGCGGCCCGAACATGATGGGCAAGGACATATGAGCGCGTCCCCCGGTCATCCCGGTATCCGATCCGATGCCGGACGGGCGACCGCGGAGGAGGGGCTGGTCATGCTCGACGGCCCCGATGGCGTCGCGGTCACGATGACGGCCGGAGCCGCGCGCCGGACGGGCGAGGCATTGATCGCCGCTGCCGGAGTGGCGGAGGAGCAGAATCGGCGGCAAGGGTGATCCCGCGCGGAGGGATCGGGACTTTACCCCTTTGTTCAGGCGCTTATGGTGATGACTTCCGTGTCATGTCCGGGAGTTCCCATTGCGTCATTTGTCCATTGCCCTCGTCCTGTCCACGCTGTTGAGCCAAACCGCCATGGCTGCTCCCCCGCAGGCGGCGCAGGCGCCCGCCACCAATCCGCTGCTTTTCCCCTGGACCGGCCCCTATGGCGGCGTGCCGCCCTGGGACAAGGTGAAGCCCGAGCTGTTCCCCGCTGCGTTCGAGGCGGCGCTGGCCGAGCGCAGGCAGGAGTATGACCGGATCGCCAACGATCCCGCCAAGCCGAGCTTCGCCAACACCTTCGTGCCGATGCAGAATGCCGGACAGACGCTGAACCGCGTGATGACGCTGTTCGGGGTGATGACTGGCAACATGAACAATCCGGCCTATCAGGCGCTGGACCGCGAATGGTCGCCCAAACTGTCCAAGGCGTCGGACGAGATCACCTTCAACCCCAAGCTGTTCGCGCGGATCGAGGCGATCTACCGGACACGCGACACGAGCGGCCTCGACGCGCAGCAGAAGCGGCTGGTCACGCGTACCTATGACAGCTTCGTGCGCCAGGGGGCCAAGCTGACCCCGGCGCAAAAGGCCGAACTGTCCGCCTTTAACCAGAATCTGGCGATCAATTTCAGCGAGTTCTCGCAGCGGCTGCTGGCGGACGAAGGCACCGCGATCATCGTCACCGACGAGGCGCGCCTTGCGGGCCTGCCCGACAGCGTGAAGGCGGTCGCCAAAGCGGCGGCAGCCGAGCGCGGGCAGCAGGGCTGGGCGATCGTCAACACCCGCTCGGCGGTCGATCCGGTGCTGACCTTCGCCACCGACCGGGCGCTTCGCGAGCAGGTGTGGCGCGCCTTCACCAAGCGCGGCGACAATGGCGACATCAACGATACCAAGGCGACGATCGCGCGTATCGTCCGCCTCCGCGCGAACCGGGCGCACCTGCTGGGCTTCAAGACGCATGCCGACTGGCGGATGCAGGACACCATGGCCAAGACCCCGGCCGCCGCGATGGACCTGATGATGCGCGTCTGGCCCGCCGCCAAGGCGCGCGTCGCCGAGGAAGTCCGCGACATGCAGGCCATCGCCGATAAGGAAGGCGCCAAGATCACGATCGAGCCCTGGGACTATCGCTTCTATCAGGAAAAGGTCCGCAAGAGCCGCTACGATCTCGATCAGGCCGAGCTGAAGCCCTATTTCGAGCTGAACAACATCATCCAGGGTTCGCTCTACGCCGCGAACCGGCTCTATGGGCTGGAGTTCAAGGAGATCACCGGCACGGTGCCCGTCTTCGAGCCGAACATGCGCGTCTGGCACGTCACGCGGAACGGCAAGGAGGTCGGCCTGTTCTACCGCGACGATTTCGCGCGGACCGGCAAGCGTTCGGGCGCCTGGGCCAACACCTATCGCGGCCAGCGCAACCTGCCGCCGGTGCAGAATGTCCTGTCGTCCAACAACAACAACTTCGCCAAGGGCGCGCCCGGCGAGCCGGTCCTCATCAGCCTGGACGATGCCGAGACGCTGTTCCACGAATTCGGCCACGCGATCCACGCGATGTTGCAGAACGTCACCTATCCGGGGCTGGCGGGCACGCCGCGCGACTTTGTGGAATATCCCAGCCAGGTGAACGAGCATTGGCTGCTGACCCGCGACGTGCTGGATAAATATGCCCGCCACTACAAGACCGGCCAGCCCATGCCGCAGGCGCTGCTCGACAAGATCAAGGCGTCGGAGACCTTCAACCAGGGCTTTGCGACGACCGAATATCTGTCCTCGGCGATCGTCGACATGAAGCTGCACACCGTGCCCGACGGCGTGGTCGACCCGGCGGCGTTCGAGGCGACGACGCTGCGCGAGATCGGGATGCCCCGGGAGCTGGTGATGCGGCACCGCCTGCCGCAGTTCAATCACCTGTTCTCGTCGGACAGCTATTCGGCGGGCTATTACAGCTATCTCTGGTCGGAGACGATGGACGCCGACACCTTCGCGGCGTTCGAGGAAGCGGGGAGTCCGTGGGACAAGGCTACGGCGGACCGCTTCGCGCGAGTGCTGTTGTCGACGGGGAACGAGACGGATCGTGCGGAGGCCTATCGCGCGTTCCGGGGCCGCGACCCGGATGTAAACGCGCTGCTCAAGCAGCGGGGTTTCCCGACGAAGTAACGACCTAATCCTCCCCATCGTCAGATGGGGAGGGGGACCGCGCCCGAAGGGCGTGGTGGAGGGGCATGGCCGGTCCGTCCGCCCCTCCACCATCGCTGACGCGATGGTCCCCCTCCCCAAGCGAGCTTGGGGAGGATTGGGCTTACAGCGCCTTCAACCGGATCGCCTGGCCGCCGCCGGGGGCGAGGGAGAGCGTCAGCGTGTCGCCCTTCTTCACCCGCTTCGTCTCGAATGCGATCGCGTGCCGCGCCTCGGTCGCATAGGTCGCGCCGGGGCCGTCCTTATAGACCTGTGCCTCATAGGACTTGCCCGGATCGAGGAAGTCGAGCGTCACGGTCAGCTCCCGCGAATTCTCGTCGGTGATCGACCCGATATACCAGTCGCGGCTCTTCCGGTCGCGCCGTGCGAAGGTGACGTAATCGCCGACCTCGCCGTTCAGCACGCGGCTATCCTCCCAGTCCACCGGCACATCCGCGATGAAGCGGAAGGCTTCCGGGTATTTCGCATAATTCTCCGGCGTGTCGGCCGCCATCTGCACCGGCGAGTAGAGCACGACATAGAGCGCCAGCTGCTTGGCGATGGTCGACTGGATCGGGCTGTTGTCGCTGCCCGTCAGGCTCAGCACGCCGGGCGTGAAGTCCATCGGCCCTTCCAGCATCCGGGTGAAGGCCAGGTTCGCCTCATGCTCGGGCGGGTTCTTGCCGGGCCAGGCGTTATATTCCATGCCCCGCGAGCCCTCGCGCGCCAGCCAGTTGGGATAGGTGCGGCGCAGACCCGTGTCCTTGACCGGTTCGTGGCTGTCGATCGACACCTTATACTTGGCGGCGGCCTGAAGCACGCGGAGATGGTGGTTCACCATCCACTGGCCCTCATGCCATTCGCGGCTGACCGAGCCGTCCGGGTTCATGCGCTCGATCTGCCCGGCATCGGCGACATAGCCGGTCTTGACGACATGCTCGCCATGATCGGCGGCGAATTTGAAGGCGGGGTCGAACTGGCTCTCATAATGGCTGACCGCGCCGCCGGTCTCGTGATGGCCGATCAGCGAGACGCCCTTGGATTTCGCATATTTCGCCAGCGCGTCCGCGTCGAAATCCTCCGCCGGGGTCGCGAACTGCATCGCCGAGCCATTGCCCGCCCAGTCGCCGTCCCAGCCGATATTCCACCCCTCGACCAGCACGCCGGGGATGCCGTATTTGGATGCGAAGTCGATATAGGTCTTCACATTAGCAGTCGTCGCGCCGTGGCGGGGCCCGCGTGCCCAGCTCCATTCGCCCTTGATCATCTTCCACCAGACGCCGACGAACTTGCCCGGCTTCACCCAGGATACGTCGCCCAGCCTGTTGGGCTCGTTCAGGTTGAGCATCAGGTGGCTCATATAGAGGCCGCCCGCATCGGGTGCGATCAGGAAGGTCCGCCACGGCGTCGTCCACGCGCCCGTCTTCACCACCTTGGGCGCGCCCGAGCCGGGGGTCAGGACCGCCTTGAAGCCGTTCCCCTCGGTCTTCATGACGCCCATGCTGGCATAGTCGACCAGCGCCGCCTCATGGATGGCGATATGGGTACCGTCGTCCAGCTTCATGGTGATCGGCGTCGCCGCCGTGCCGACCGCGCCGATGGCCGTGCGGTTGTAGAGATATTCCTCGCGGTTCCACAGGAAAGCAGGCTTCCACCAGGCGGTGCCGCCCTGCGCGATGTTGAACTCGGTCAGTTCCTCGGCGATGTTCGCCTTGGGCAAAGCCTGTTGCTCGGGAAATTCGTAGCGGAAGCCGACACCGTCGTCCTGCACCCGGAACACCACGTCATAGCGGCGATGCAGCGCACTCGATTCCATCAGGCGGACGCGCATCTCGCGGTGATTGTCGTGGATGGTGCGCCATTCGCCCCAGGGCTGGGTCCAGCTGGTGTC
Organism: Sphingomonas sp. 1185; assembly: GCF_040544655.1. NCBI lineage: Bacteria > Pseudomonadati > Pseudomonadota > Alphaproteobacteria > Sphingomonadales > Sphingomonadaceae > Sphingomonas > Sphingomonas sp. 1185. The sequence continues at coordinate 63,721 of NZ_JBEPKL010000008.1, read as the reverse complement.
GGACTTTGCGTGGGCGACCGACTCGATCTTCATGCCGCGCTCGATCTTGGGCGCGTCGGTGAACATCATGCCCAGGCGCGAGGGCGCGACGATCGTCTTGCCGCCCCTGGCGATCATATAGACCGCGCGGCCGTCATTGTCGGTCGAGACCTGCACGGTGATCCGGCCGTCGGGCGAGGTTTCGATCGCGTCGGGCTGTCCGGCGGGTTTGGCGAATTTGAACGTCTCGTTGACCGCCGGATCGGCGGGGCCGTTCTGGGCCTGGGCGACAGAGGCCATAAGGCCCAGCCCGATGGCGATAGTCGTCTTCATGCAGTCATCTCCCGGATCGCCGCCCCGAACGCGCCCAGGCGTTCATCGGTGGCGTTATTGATCTGGACCAGCACCCGCCCGCCCCGTGGCAGGGCGGCGGGAAGCTGGACAGGCGTATCGCCCAGATTGAACAGACAGAGCAGGCGCTGGTCGCCCTCGCGCCGCTGGAAGGCGAGCAGCTGGTCGTCGGCGTGCAACAGCGTCAGGTCGCCGACCGCCAGCGCAGGCGTATCGGCGCGCAAGCGAACGAGGCGGCGGGTGAGGTTCAGCAGCGAGTCCGGATCGCCATCCTGTCGGTTGACCGCCAGCGCGGCGTGATCCGGCCCGACCGGCAGCCATGGCTCGGCATCCGAGAAGCCGCCATTTGCCGCATTGCTGCTCCACGGCATCGGCGTGCGCACGCCATCGCGCGACAGGGTCAGCGGCCAGTTGGCGATGGCTTCCGGGTCGACCAGCCGCTCGAAGGGGACATCCACCTGGGTCAGCCCCAGCTCCTCGCCCTGATAGACAAAGGCGTTGCCGCGCAGGGACAGCAGCAACAGCATCTTCATCCGTGCGAACGCGTCGCGATGCTCCGGCGTGGTCCAGCGCGACACGGCGCGCGGCGCGTCATGGTTCTCGAACGCCCAGCTCGGCCAGCCCACCCCCGGCTCGGCCGGCCATTTCGCGACCGCCTCGGCGACGATGCGTGGGGTCAGCCGGTCGGCATAGAGGAAGTCGAAGCCATAGGCGGTGTTCAGCCGGTGATCCCCGGCAGTGAACAGCTTCATCTCGCGATCGGCCTCGTCGCCGCCGACCTCGGCCACGGTAAAGCGGTCGCCATAGCCGTCCAGCGTGGTGCGGATCCGCTCCAGGAAGGGCACGATATCGGCATGGCTCTGGTTGTAGAGCTTGACCTGAAAATCGAACGGCCGGGTCCGCGTCTTGCCCGTGTCGGGCGCGGGCGGGTTATCCCGCAGGGTCGGCTCATGCATCATGAAGTTGATCGCATCGAGGCGGAAACCGTCCACGCCCCGATCCAGCCAGAAACGCGCGGTCGCCAGCAATTCGGCCTGCACGTCCGGATGGTGGACGTGGAGCTGCGGCTGCTCCTTCAGGAAATTGTGCAGATAATATTGCCCGCGCCGCGCGTCCCAGGTCCAGGCGGGGCCGCCGAATACCGACTGCCAGTTGGACGGCGGCGAGCCGTCGGGCTTGGGATCGGCCCAGACATACCAGTCGGCGCGGGGATTGGTGCGGCTGGACCGGCTTTCGGTGAACCAGGGATGCTCGTCCGAGGTGTGGCTGTACACCTGGTCGATGACGACCTTCAGCCCCAGTTCGTGCGCGCGGGCGACCAGCGCGTCGAAATCCTTGAGCGTCCCGAAGATCGGATCGACGTTGCGATAATCCGCCACGTCATAGCCGAAATCCTTCATCGGCGAGGTGAAGAAGGGCGACAGCCAGATCGCATCGACGCCCAGGCTGGCGACATGGTCCAGCCGGGCGGTGATGCCGGGCAGGTCGCCAATGCCGTCGCCATTGCTGTCGGCAAAGCTACGGGGGTAAATCTGATAGATCACCGCGCCCTTCCACCAGGGACGCGGAGCGATGCGGGCAGTCTCGGTCATCAACGGGTCTCCGCCGCGCAGACGGCATAGCCGAAGGCGGGCAAGTCGAACATCAGGCTGCCGGGCGCGGCGGCCTTGGGGGCGCAGGGGCCAGCCATGGCAGTGAAACGTTGCGATGCCGTTTCGACCTGCACGGCCTGGGCGATGGGCTTGGCCGAGGTGTTGAAGGCGATCACAAATTCGCGCCCCGTATCGGGGTCGAAGCGCGAGACCGCGAACAGCCCCGGCGCATCGCCGCGCGCGCGGATCACCTGCCGCCCGCGCGTGAGGGCGGGGTTGGCGACGCGCAGCCGGGCGAGCGTCGCGATCTCCCGATAGAGCGGGTGGGAGGGGACGAAGCTGTCGGTCGCGGTCGTCTTCATCGTGCCGACCAGCCGGTTGTCGTTATAGCTGGCGACCTTGCTGGCGAACATGTCCTCGCGCGCATCCTGGTCGTTGCCGTCGCCCGCGAAACCCTGTTCGTCGCCCGAATAGATGGTCGGCACCCCGCGCAGGGTCAGCAGCATCGCATGGCCCAGTTCGACGCGCTTCTGGATCTCCTCCTCCGAGGCATTGGGGTTTGCGACCCGAACGTCGCGCGCGAAGCGGCCATGATCGTGATTGCCGAGGAAGGTCGGCAATATGTCCGCCGTCGCCTCGCCCTTGGCATAGAGCACATCGCCCTCGAACAGATTGGACAATATGCGGGTCGGCTTGTTCTCCGCGACCGTCTGGATGACCGCGTTCATGAAGGCGAAGTCGAGGACCGCCGGATAGTCGGCGATCTTGGTCCAGCGCGCGAGCGTGCCCGGCTCCATCCCCGCCGTGACCTCGCCGAAGATATGGAAGTTCGGGATGCCCTTGGCCTTGGCGCGCTCCACCATGGCGGGCACGAAACTGCGCCAAAATTCGGGGTTCACATGTTTGGCGGTGTCGATGCGGAAACCATCGATGCCGAAGCGGTCGATCCAGCCGCCATAGATGTCGATCATACCCGCAATGACACGCGGATTCTCGGTATAGAGATCGTCCAGCCCCGAAAAATCGCCGGTGGTCGAGCTCTCATCCTCAAAGCTCGTATTGCCGCGATTGTGGTAATAGATCGGGTCGTTGAGCCAGGCGGGAGTCTTGGCCTTTGCCTCACCCGCCGGGACATAAGGGGTGTAGGCGTAGTTGGGATCGGTCAGCTTGGCGAAGTTCGCCGCCGTCTGCACATCGTCACCCTGGAAACCCGGATTGATCGCCCCTCCCGTCAATCCGCCGCGCCGCTGATAGGGATAGGTCGCACGGTCGCGATAGGGGCAGGGCGAGCCTTCGGCGCATTCGCGATACTGGATCACGTCCGCCGTATGGTTGACGATGATATCCATATAGACCTTCATCCCCCGACCATGCGCCGCCGCGATGAAGGTGCGCAGGTCCGCCTCGGTCCCCAGATGCGGGTCGACGGTGGTGAAGTCGGTGATCCAGTATCCGTGATAGCCTGCGCTCTCCTGGCCCTTGGCGCCCTGAACCGGCTTGTTCTTGAAGATCGGCCCCAGCCAGATCGCGGTCGCGCCCAAGCCCTGGATATAATCGAGCCGCTTGGTCAGCCCCTTCAGGTCGCCGCCATGATAGAAGCCCTTGTGCGTGGGATCGAAGCCGGTGGTCAGCGGCCCACCCTTCAGCCCGCCGCGATCATTGGCGGTGTCGCCATTCTCGAACCGGTCGGGCAGGACGAAATAGATCACCTCGTCCTGGGGCAGGCGCTGGCGATAATCCTGCGCGGCCAGCGGCGTGGCGGTGGCGAGCAAGGCGAGCAGCAGCGTCTTCATGGGCAGACCTTTGGAACGGGCGCGGCGCAATGCGCGGTGAGGAAGGCGTCGTGCGTCGGCAGCCGGGCGGCGACCTGCGCCGCATGACGCCGGGTGAGGGTGAGGAGATCGTCCAGCTCGTCCGCCGACAGCATATCCGCCAGCGCATGATGGCCGGAGGGCAGGATGCCCTGACCGATCAGGACCTGGATCCAGGCGGGTTCGGCAAACAGCTCCTCGCCGTCGCGCAGCACGCGGCCGCTGGCGCGGAACAGGGCGATGCGGGCGGCAAGGCCGTCGGGCAAGGGCACCGCGCGCCGCTCGGCCCAGAAGGGCTCGGGCCGCGCATTGGCGTGGTAATGGAGGATCAGGAAGTCGCGGATGCCCCGCCATTCGACTTCGGTCAGGCGATTATAGGCGTCGAGCTCGACCGGCTGGAGCGTCGGCCCCGGCCAGAACTCCAGCAGCCGGGCGATGCCCGATTGGATCAGGTGGATGCTGGTCGATTCCAGCGGCTCCATAAACCCCGCCGCCAGGCCGAGCGCGACGCAATTGCCCACCCAGGCGCGCTGCCGCCGTCCGGTGGTGAAGGCCAGCAGGCGCGGCTCCCCCACCGCCTCGCCATGGAGCGCAGAGAGCAGCCGGTCGGCCGCCTCGTCGTCCGAGAGATGGCGACTGTCATAGACCAGCCCGTTGCCGGTCCGATGCTGAAGCGGAATGCGCCAGCGCCAGCCCGCGCCGTGCGCGATGGCGCGGGTATAAGGGGGCAGGGGGCTGGTCCGCTCGCCCGCCACCGCCAGCGCGCGATTGCAGGGGAGCAGTTCGGACCAGTCATCAAAGGGCTCGGCCAGCGTCTCGCCGATCAGCAGCGCGCGAAAGCCGGTGCAGTCGATGAACAGGTCGCCCGCCTCGCGCCGGCCGTCCTCCAGCACGACATGATCGATCCGCCCGCCGGTATCGCGCGCGACCGAGGCGATCCTGCCCTCGATCCGCACTACCCCCGCCGCCTCGGCATGACGGCGGAGCAGCGCGGCATAGAGGCTGGCGTCGAAATGATAGGCCCAGGCCAGGCCGCTCGGCAGGTCGGGGCGGCCGGGATCGGGGGCGAAGCGGCCCGCCATCGCGGCTTGGGCACTGGCCATATGCCCCCAGAGCGAGGCCGGATTGGCCCCGCCGCCGCCACGCAGCCAGTAATGGTGGAAGGGCACCAGCCCCAGCGCGCGCCCGATGCTGCCGAACGCATGGAGATAGCCGCTGTCCGCACCCGACCAGCCCTCGAACCGGATGCCCAGCTTGAAGCTGCCTTGGGTGGCGCGAAGGAACTCGGCTTCGTCCAGGCCCAGCATCTGGTTGAACAGGCGGATGCCGGGAATGGTCGCCTCACCGACCCCGACCGTGCCGATCGCCTCGGACTCGATCAGGGTGATGCGGGAGGCGGCGGGCAGGAACCGCGCCAGCGCCGCCGCCGCCATCCATCCGGCGGTGCCGCCGCCGACGATCACCACCCGCTGCGTGACGGGGGCGGGCGCGATGGGGGCTGTCGAGGGTGCGGCGTCCATGCGGCGTCTCACGATACCCCGCGCCAGCCGAAGACCGGCGCGGGGCGAGGGGCATCAGAAGCGATAGGTAAACCCGGCGAGGAACCGGCGGCCATAGCTTTGATAGTCGATCACCTGATCGCGCTGTCCGCCATTGGTGGTGACGAACGGCGTGTCGGTCAGGTTCTGGCCCTGCAGGAACAGCGACAGGCCCTTGAACGTGCCCTCCTGGAAGTCATAGCCGATCTGCCCGTCGACGATCGTCTCGTCGATGGCGCGGCGGCGGACGCGGTTGGCGCCGAAGCCCGACAACTCACCCACGAAGGTCGAGCGGTAGCGCACCGATCCGCGGATGTTCAGGCCCCATTTCTCGAAAAAGGCGGTGCCGTTCGCCACCCAGCGCGAATAGCCGGGAATATCCTCGGGCTCGCCGCCCGGCGTCGGCACGATCTCGGTCTTGGTGTACGACCCGCCACCCGTCAGGCCGAAACCGTCGAGGAAGCTCGCCACCTGGCCGAGCGGGAGCGTGCCCGCCAGCTCGACGCCATAGATGGTCCCGCCCGAGCCGTTGATCGGCCGGGTGATGCGGCCCAGCGTCGGCGTGCCGACCGGCACAGCGGCGGGCAGGGGCAGGCCCGCATAATCATAAGGCTGCTCAAGATTGTAAACGAAGCTCTTGAGATCCTTGTAGAAGCCCTGCGCCGCTAGATAGCCGCGCGTGCCGAAATACTTCTCGACCGTGACGTCGAACGAATTGGCGCGGATCGGGCGGAGATAGGGATTGCCGCCATTGCCGGAGATGATCCCCTGCGCCGCGTCGAAGCCATAGGATAGCGCGACGCGCATGTCGTCGAAGCGCGGCCGCATCATCTGGCGCGCGGCGGCGACGCGGAACACCCAGTCGCTGGGCAGGCGCAGCGACAGATTGGCGCTGGGCAGGATGTCCCAATAATCGTCGCCCTGGACGATGCTGGTATAGCCCGATCCGTTATAGATCAGCCCGCGCGACTTCTGCTCGGTGCCGACCGCCTGCACGCCGATATTGCCGGTCAGCTCCGCCGCGCCAAGCTGCGTGCGCAGGTCGGTCTGGAGGTAAGCGGTCATCAGATGCTCGGTCGTGGTGTACGCCTTGGCGGGCACGTCCGGGCTGGTATTGGGGGTCAGCGTATAGACCCCGCCCGCCAGCAGCGCACGCGGATCATAGCTGAGCATCGGCCCCAGCCCCAGATAGGTCAGGTCGGTCGGCGTCTGGCGATATTGCTGGGGCAGCGGCGCGATGGTCGCCCCGTTCGGCAGCGTGACGAAGGATTCGTTGGGCGCCAGCGATTTGCTGTGGTCGGTATAGTTCAGGCCGAAGCGGATCGCGTGGACGATCGGCGTCTCGACCTCGCGCTCGATCTCGACCCGGTATTGCTTGATCTGGTCGGTGATCTTGCGGTCGTTGAAATAGCCCGCTTGCCGCGTCGTTCCGCCCCAGCCCAGCGGATCGGTCAACTGAATCAGATTGGGGTCGGAATAGTTCAGCGTCGGCTTGAAGACGGTGCCGGTGCGCCCCGTGGTGAAGCCGATCGTATCGGTCGCACCATTGCCCTGGCCGTATCCGGTGCCGCTATAGGTCTCCAGCGTCACCTCGTCGCGATCGGTGCGCGAATAGCTGACGTCGATGAACGCGCTCCAGCCGTCATCGCCCTTATACTTGCCGTTATAGCCGAAGGAATAGAGTTTGGCCTTGCGCTGGAACGAGTCGTTGCGGACGACGCCTTCGACATTGTTGAACGTGCCCGAGGTGACGAGGCCGTTATTGACCACCGCATTGGTCAGCGTCGTGCCGCTGCCCCAGGCCAGCGGCAGCTCGATACCGCGCTTGATCTGATCGTCGTTGAAGTCGGAATAAAAGCCGTCGAGCGTGCTGGTGAAGGTGTCGCTCATTTTCCACTGGAGCGTGCCCGAAAGGCCCAGCCGCTTCAGCGTGGTCGAGGTGACATAGGATTTGGAGCCGCCGATGACATTGGCCGAGGCGCCGTTCACCGTGACCGGCGCATAGCCCCAGGCATTGCCTTCCTGAATCTGGTACGGCTCGTTCAGATAGCTGGCGGACAGCGCCACGCCGATCGTGTCGTCAGCGAACTGGTCGACATAGGTGGCCGAGGCGCGATAGCCGAAGTCCTTCGATCCGGCATTCAGCTTGCCGATATCGGCATAGGTGCCGCGCGCGCCGACCGAAAAGACGCGCTTGCCATAGTCGAGCGGGCGGATGGTCTTCAGGTCGACCGTGCCCGACAGGCCCTGGCCGATCAGCCCGGCATTGGCGGTCTTGTAGATCAGGACCTGGTTGACGACCTCGGCGGGGTACTGGTCATATTCGACCGCGCGATTGTCGCCGGTCGAGGTCTGCTCGCGGCCGTTGAGCAGGGTGGTCGAGAAATCGGGCGCGAAGCCGCGGATCGAGATGGCGTTGGAGCGGCCGTTGACCCGTTGCGAGGTGACGCCGGGCAGGCGGGCGATCGACTCCGCGATCGAGGCGTCGGGCAGCTTGCCGATATCCTCCGCCGAGACGGACTCGACGACGAGGTCGCGGTTCTTCTTCTCGGCGACGGCATTTTCCAGCGCGGCGCGGAAGCCGGTGACGACGATATCGCCCGAACCCACACCATCCTGCGTCTGCGGATCGGCGGCGGCTCCGTCATTGGGGATGGCGGCGGTGGTGCTGGCGGCCGGATCGGCGGGCGTGGTCGCGACCTGCGCGAACACCGGCGCGGCGATGACCATGGCCAAAGTGCTGACGCCGAGCTTCAGGAACGAGCGCGCGGCATCGGCCGGCGCCACAGGGCGAACCGTCATGAAAATCCCCTCCAGGAAACCCCGTCTCTGTTCGACGAACGGGTATGGTTGTTACAGCCTCCATGAAATCGATGGCGCAAAATGCCAACAAAGCCGCATACGTATTCAATGCGGCCAGATCGGCCTGTTGCATTATTACGACAGGGTTGCTGCTTAACCGATGTGCGCAATGCCGGTATGCAGCAGGGAGAGGAGGAAGCGCGCGTCTTGGTCGGCCAGAGAAAGCCCACATCGTTCGACATCGCGCAACTGGCGGGGGTGTCGCAGCCGACCGTCAGCCGGGCCCTGCGCGGCAGTCCTTCGGTGAGCGCGGCCACGCGCGCCCGGATCGAGGCGATCGCCAAGACGCTGAACTATACCGTCGACCGGGCCGCCTCCAACCTGCGCAGCGGGCAGACGCGGACGCTGGCGCTGTTGCTGTTCCGCGATCCTTCGCCGGGCCGCACGCTGATCAATCCCTTTTTTCTCGGCATGTTGGGCTCGATCATGGAGAGCTGTGCCGAGGTCGGTTACGACCTGCTGGTCTCGTTCCAGAATGTCGAGAACAACTGGCAGGCCGATTATGAGGACAGCCACCGCGCCGACGGGCTGATCCTGCTGGGTTATGGCGACTATGCCGATTATCGCGAGCAGCTGGACCAATTGGTGGCGCGCGGCACCCATTTCGTGCGCTGGGGATCGGTGACGCCGGACCAGCCGGGGCTGACCATCGGATGCGACAATCATGCGGGCGCGCTGGCCGCGACCCGGCATCTGATCGCGCAAGGCCGACGGCGTATCGCCTTTCTGGGCGACGCGACCGACCATTATCCCGAATTCCACGACCGCTATCGCGGCTATCGCGACGCGCTGGCCGAGGCGGACCTGCCTTGCGACCCCGCGCTTCAGGTCGGCGCGATTTCCAGCGAGGAGGAGGGCGAGCGCGCGGCGCGCGCGCTGCTGGCGCGGGGGCGGGCGTTCGACGGGATCATGGCGGCCAGCGACCTGATCGCGCTCGCCGCGATGCGCGTGCTGGCCGAGGCGGGGATGCGCGTGCCCGCCGATGTGTCGGTGGTCGGCTTCGACGATATTCCCGCCGCCAGCTTCGCGCACCCGCCGCTGACCACCGTGTTGCAGGACGCCTCCGCCGCCGGGCGATTGCTGGTCCGCGCGCTGCTGGCGGAGATTGCGGGCAAGCCGCGTGTCACCGCGCTGCTGCCCGCGACGCTGGTCGTGCGCGGATCGAGCATCCGGCCGTAAAGACAAATAAAACAAATGATTGGGACAGGATATGGAGAAGCCGCGTCAGGGCTTTTGGGGCTTGTGGAACACCTCGTTCGGCTTTTTCGGCATCCAGATCGGCTTTGCCCTGCAAAATGCCAATGTCAGCCGCATCTTCCAGTCGCTGGGCACCGCCGAGAAGGATCTGGCGTTTCTGTGGATCGCGGCCCCGCTGACCGGACTGCTCGTCCAGCCGGTGATCGGCCATTATAGCGACCGGACCTGGGGGCGTTTCGGGCGGCGGCGGCCCTATTTCCTGGCGGGGGCGGTGCTGGCGACGCTGGCGCTGGTGGGCATGCCCAATGCCGGTGGGCTGGTCGCGGCGGCGATGCTGCTATGGCTGCTCGACGCGTCGCTCAACGTCTCGATGGAGCCGTTCCGCGCCTTTGTCGGCGACATGCTGCCCGGTCGGCAGCGCACGGCGGGCTATGCCTTCCAGACCGGGTTCATCGGTGCGGGCGCGGTGCTGGGATCGCTGGCGCCGATGGTGCTGACCGATGTCTTTCACGTCGCCAATGTCGCCGAACCGGGCGAGGTGCCTCCCTCGGTGCGCTACGGCTTCTATATCGGCGCGGCGGCGCTGTTCGTCGCGGTGATGTGGACGGTCCTGACCACGCGCGAATATTCGCCCGAACAGATCGCCGCCTTTGCCGATGGCGATGCGCAGCAGGCCAGCCATGGCGACGCCCCGCCGTCTCGCGCCATGGGGGCGGCGGCGCTCTGGATCGCGGCCGGGCTGGCGATCGTCGCAGGCGTCGGCTGGCTGGGGCTCGACAAGCCGGTCTATCTGCTGGGCGGCGGGCTGGTCGCCTTCGGCCTGGCGAAGATCGTCAGCGCCGCGCTGGTGCGCAGCGGGCGCGGCGGCAATGCGCTCAGCCAGATCCTGGCCGATCTCGCGGCGATGCCCGCGACGATGAAGCGGCTGGCGCTGGTCCAGTTCTTCACCTGGTCGGCGCTGTTCATCATGTGGATCTATACCACCCCGATCGTCGCCGATCGGGTGTTCCATACCAGCGACCCGAGCAGCGCGGCGTTCAACGAGGGCGCGAACTGGGTCGGGGTGCTCTTTGCGGTCTATAGCGGGGTGGCGACGCTCTGGGCCTTTGTCCTGCCCCGGCTGGCGCGGGCGATCGGGCGGCGCAATACGCATGTCCTGGGGTTGCTGTGCGGCGCGGCGGGGTTCGCGTCGTTCCTGGTGATCCGCGATGCCTGGTGGCTGCTCGGCGCGATGGTGCTGGTGGGGATCGCCTGGGCGTCGATCCTGACCATGCCCTATGCGATCCTGTCAGCCGCGCTTCCGGCGGAAAAACTGGGTATCTACATGGGGTTGTTCAACATCTTTATCGTGCTGCCACAGCTTATCGTATCGTCGGTGATGGGCGCTGTGGTCGGGCATTTCTTTCCCGGCAACCTGGTCTGGGCGATGGCGATCGCGGCGGGGGTCATGGTGCTGGCGGCGGCGGCGATGCTGCGGGTGGCGCGCGACGCCTGATCAGCGGGGCAGGGTGATCGTCGCCGCCAGCCCGCCTTCGGGCCGGTTGGCCAGGCGGATATCGCCCCCCGCCTCGCGCACGATCGACCGCGCCAGCGCCAGCCCCAGCCCGATCCCGCCGGTATCGCGGTTGCGCGAATGCTCCAGCCGGATGAAAGGGTCGAACACCGTTTCCAGCTGGTCGACGGCGATGCCGGGGCCGCGATCGGCGACGATGATCGCGATCCGGTCGGGCAGCGCGTCGATGCGGACATCGGCGGAATGGCCATATTTGACCGCATTCTCGATCAGGTTGCGCACCGCACGCCGCATCAGCGAGGGCCGCAGCTTCAGCCGAAGCCGCCCGCGCTCCTCGAAGCTGACATCCTGCCCCAGGTCATGGAAATCGGCGACCACGGCATCGACCAGCGCGTTCAGGTCGACATCGGTTTCCGCCTCGCTGGGCCGCCCGACGCGCGCGAGCGAGAGGATGTCCTCCAGCGTCTTGTTCATCTCGGCGATGGTATCGGCCATGCGCAGCCGGTTGTGTTCGTCCTCGACCGACTCGATCCGCACGCGCAGCGCGGCCAGCGGGGTGCGCAGGTCGTGGCCGATCGCGCCGAGCATCCGGTCCTTCTCCTCCAGCATCGCGCCGATCCGCAGGCGAAGGGCGTTGAACGCGGCGATCAGCGCCGACACGTCCAGCGGGCCCTGTTCGGGCATGGGCTCGCCCTTCTCGCGCGGATCGAAGCCCTCTGCGGCGCGGGTCAGGTCGCGCAAGGGGCGCGAGATGCGACGCCCGATCCACAGCACGGGCAGCAGGATGACGCCGTAGAGGATCAGCGTCTGCGCGATCAGCCGCCAGACCAGGAACAGGCCGTCATGCGGCCAGAAGGATCGCGTGACCAACCAGCCGCCGCCCTTGCGCTCGACCGCGATCAGCAATTCCTCGGCGGGGATGCGACGGCGGTCGCCCCGGCGGCGGGGCCAGTCGAAATCCTCCGGATTGAAGGGGCGCACGCCGGTCACCACCCGGACGACGGGATGGCCGGTCTCGGCGAGCCCGTCGCGGATCAGCGCCTCGACCTCCTTCACGCGCGGCAGGTCGGGGCGGATCGGATTGGTCGCCGAGGCCCGCACCCGCCCGCGATCGGGGGGAAGCGGCTTGCCGCTGGCGGCGCGCTCAATGGCGTCGTTCAGGCGCGCGATGGCGGGGCCGGAGGTCTGTTCGAGCTGGAGGCTGCGCCGCTCGCGCAGCAGCAGGGTGAAGCTGATCGCCTGCGCCACGAACAGCGCGATGGCGAGCAGCAGCGCCATCTGCCCCGCCAGCCGACGCGGCCAGAGCCGGACGGTCATCGGCGGGCGGTCACAGGCGGGTGACTTCGGCGGCCAGCGTATAGCCGCCGCCCCAGACCGTCTTGATGATCTCGGGCGATTTGGGATCGGTCTCGATCTTGCGGCGCAGGCGGCTGACCTGATTGTCGATCGCGCGGTCGAAGGCAGCGGCCTCGCGCCCTTGCGTCAGGTCGAGCAGCTGGTCGCGGGTCAGCACCTGGCGCGGGCGGCTGACCAGCGCGAGGAGGAGGTTGTATTCGCCGGTCGACAGCATCACCGACACGCCCTCGCGATCGACCAGCGACCGCTCGCCCGATTTCAGCACCCAGCCCGCAAAGGCATAGGAGCCGCTGTCGGGCGCATGCAGCCGCGCGCCACCGGACTGGGTCCGGCGCAGCACGACCTTGGCGCGGGTCGCCAGTTCGCGCGGGGAGAAGGGCTTCACCACATAATCGTCCGCGCCCATCTCCAGCCCGACGATGCGGTCGGTCTCCTCGGCGCGCGCGGTCAGCAGGATGACCGGCACCTCGCTGGTCGCGGCGATATGGCGGCACAGCGACAGGCCGTCCTCGCCGGGCATCATGATGTCGAGGATGACGAGGTCGATCGCATAGGCGGCCAGCCGCGTCCGGGCCGAGGCGGCATCGCCCGCCTGGGTCACGCGAAAACCCTGTTTGGTCAGATAGACGGCCAGCGGTTCGCGGATCGAACGCTCGTCGTCGACGAGCAGCAAATGCGGCGTATCGGACATGATCTCTGGGTCTAGCATGGCGGGCGCGGCTCGCAAGCGGGGCGGCCGTTGGGAGAATCGGTCGCCCCGCCTGACGGCTCAGTGGTCCTGCGGCGCAGGCTGAGGGGGAGGGGGCAGGTCGCCCGGACGGTCATGGCCGAAGCGGCGGCCGCCGAAACGGGGCGCGGCGGCGCGTTCCGTCGCATCGATCCTGCCGTCGTGATTGGTGTCCAGCCGGTCGAATATGACGAGCGCGCGCGCCCGGAACGCATCGGCGGTGATCGGTCGCGGTGCGGGCCTGCCGGGGCGCTCCCCCTCGGGGCGCTCGCCCCTGGAGCTGGGCCCTTCGGGGCGGCGCTGCTGCCATTCGGCGCGACGCCGGGCGTGATAGGCCTGCATTTCCTCGGGCGTGACCGTGCCGTCATGATCGGCATCCATGTCGGCGAAGCGCCGGTCGGCGTCGGCGATGGCGGCGGCGCGGGTGATATTGCCGTTCGCGTCGGGTCGCACCCCCATCATGCCGCCGGGCGGGGGAGGGGGCATGTCGTCCTGCGCATAGGCGGCGGTGCTGCCGAGCAGCGCGGCGAAGGAAAGGCCGATCAGGGTCTTTCGCATGGAGGGAGCATTCCTTCTGGACGGAAGGGCCATTCCCTCCGGTCATGCCCCCTTGTCGCACCGTCCTGTCGCCGGATCATGTCGCGCCGCCCGGCATATTGTCGCAAAATGTGCGGAGAGGGCGCGGCGTCAGTCCAGCAGCCGGTCGTCGAACAGGCCGTAGAGGATGGTCGAGGCATAGAGCGCGATCGCATGCGGCCGCTCCATGGTGCTGGCCCATTTGCGCATGTCGAAGGCGGCGTTCTGGAGCGCCATCAACGCCTGTGCGGCGATCAGCGCATCGACCGGGCGCATCGAGCCCTCGGCCACGCCGTCCATGATCGTCCCCGCATAACGGCGTGCGATCCGGTTGGACCGTTCGACCATCGCGGCGCGCTCGTCCCCCGCCAGGCTGGACAGCGCCGAGGTGCGCAGCAGCGGCCCGCGCTCGGCGAACTGGATGTCGAGCAGCGTGGCGATCGCGCTCGACAGCCTGTGCCAATGGCTGCCCCCCGCCGCATCGGCCAGTTGCTGCGCGCCGGTGATCGTGTCGAAGCTGCGGCGATAACAGGCGGCGACCAGATCGTCCTTGGCGTCGAGATGGTGGTAGAAGCTGCCCTTGGTCACGTTCAGCTCGGACGCGATCCGCTGCACGCTGGCGCCGCGATAGCCGAGCTGGTTGATGAGCCGCGTCGCCGCCAGCAGGAACGCCTCGCGCCCCGGCTCCGACGCGCTGGCCCGGTGTTGCTCCAGGTCGAGCAGGGTGGGACGCCAGGCCGATCCCCGTGCCGCGACGCCATGGGTCAGCACGTCGAGCAGCCGCGCCTCGACCCGGTCATATTGGTCGGGTTCGTACCGGCCCAGCCATACGGGCAGCCAGAAGGTGTTTTCGAGCAGGACATGCGCCCGCGCGCCGTACAGGTCGGTATGCGCGCGGCTGGCGGGCGGGCCCCACAGGCTGCGCGTGGCGCGGAAGACTTTCTGCCACCCGGCCATCAACCGGCCGCGAATGGGCTCCTCCATCGCGCGCAGGTCGGACAGCACGGCGAAGGGCGTTTCCTCGCCCCGCTCGATCCGTGCCAGCCGGGCCATGTTGATCGAGACATAGCGCGCGACCCGCGCCTGCGGCGTCGGCTCCTCGGCGGCGGTCGCCAGCATCTCCAGCAGCCGCTCGAGCGTGTTCTCGAACGCGGCGGCGGCCAGTTCCTCCTTGCGGCGGAAATAATAGGTGACGCTGGTGGTGTTCAGCCCGACCCGGCGCGCGACATCGGCGAAGGTCATGCCCTTGGCCGACTGTTCGTTGATCGCCTGCGCCGCCGCCGCCAGGATGGCGTCGCGCTTCTGGCGATAGCGTTCGGTATTCAGCCCTTCGCCGACGGGCATCGCGGTCATCGCGTCGAGTTCCTCATGGTCGTGTAACGGGGTCGTGTAATCGCCGATTAGAAGAAAAAGTGTTGCCGGTCATCGCCCTTCTTGCCGTTTCGCGGGGCAGGTGGGGCAGGGACGGCGGCGTTTCCAAAGATCGGGTATGTCCGGCGGGCCTTTAGTCGCGCAGCCGGATCAGCCCCTCCTGCGCGACGCTGGCGACCAGTCGGCCCTCGGCGGTGAAGATGCGCCCCCGGTTGAACCCGCGCGCATGGCCGGCCCAGGGGCTGTCGGTGGTGTAGAGCAGCCACTGGTCGGCGCGGAACGGCTCGTGCAGCCACAGCGCGTGGTCCAGGCTGGCGGTCTGCATATTGTCGATCAGCCAGTTCACCCCGTGCGGCAGCGTCGAGGTGCCGAGCAGCGCGAAGTCGCTGGCATAGGCCAGCACCGCGCGGTGCAGCGTCGGATCGTCGCCGATCGGCGCCACCAGCCGGAACCAGATCGCCTGGGTCGGCTCGCGCGGTTCGGGCTGGAGCAACTGGCGCGGATCGACCGGGCGCAGCTCGATCGGACGCGGTCGGCTGAGAAAGGCGCGGATCGGTGCGGGCACCCGGTCGCCCAGCGAGGCCAGGAGATCGCGTTCGGATGCCAGACTGTCCGGCATCGGGACATCGGGCATCGCGTCCTGATGGTGCAGACCGTCCTCGGGCGTCTGGAACGAGCAGGCGAGGTTGAGGATCGGCTTGCCCTTCTGCATCGCGATCACGCGCCGCGTCGCGAAGCTGCGTCCCTCGAAATCCCGCTCGACCCGGTAGATGATCGGATAGCGTTCGTCCCCTGCGCGCATGAAATAGGCGTGGAGCGAATGCGCCGCGCGCGGGACCTCGGTCGAGCGTTGTGCGGCCTGGAGCGCCTGCGCGATCACCTGTCCGCCAAAGACCCGGCCCTCGCCGCCCGGTCGGCGGGCGCCGCGATACAGATCGGTGTCGATCTCCTCGACGTCGAGCAGGGCGACCAGCCCCCTGGCAAGCGCTTCGGGCGAGGGGGCGGAGGGCTTGGCATGGTCCATCCGTCCTTGATGGATTCCGCTAACGTAAACGTCAATGGAGCGATGGGCAAAAGATACTATCGCGCCCCTGGGGTGCCCGCTACACAGTTCGCGTCGACGAGAAGATCGGGAGATGGCGATGGAAGTCTTGAACGAAGATGGCGCCTCGGAGCGTGCCGAGCTGCACTTCCTGGCCGCGTTGACCGACGAATTGATGCGGCACCTGATGGATGCGGGTGTGTTGAACCGCACCCAGCTCCAGTCGATCGAGAATGCGGTCGCGGAGCGGACGGGCGGGATTCCCCGCGCCTGGTGACGGTGCCGCCGCCCTCCGTTGGCGGCAGGGTGCGGACCCATGCGCGCCGCATGACGCAAACGTCATGAAACGGCGCGGTTAGCGGCTTTTCAGCTTGGGGAAAGCCGCTAACGTGACCGGATGAGTGACGCGCAAGATGACGGGGTCGGCACGGGTCGGCCGGTCGGTGATTCGATCCTGGGGGTGCCGGTCGGCATGGGGCAGCGCGATGCGGTGC
Source organism: Sphingomonas sp. 1185 (assembly GCF_040544655.1). Classification (NCBI taxonomy): domain Bacteria; kingdom Pseudomonadati; phylum Pseudomonadota; class Alphaproteobacteria; order Sphingomonadales; family Sphingomonadaceae; genus Sphingomonas; species Sphingomonas sp. 1185. The sequence goes on along the minus strand of NZ_JBEPKL010000008.1, from coordinate 47,312 downwards.
GGATCGCGATGCGCCGTGACCGGCTGCTCGCCGGGCTGACCCTGACGGCGGGGGCGGGGTTCATCCTCGCGCTGCCGTTCGCGCTGAGGGAAGGGGCGGAGTTCTTCCTGCCGCTGACCACCGCGCTGGTCATCGCGATCGCGCTGGTGCCGATCCTGGAGTGGCTGGAGCGGCGTCGCGTGCCGTCGCCGCTCGCCGCATTGCTGTGCGTCCTGCTGTTCCTGGTGGTCGCCAATATCGCGCTGGCGGCGATCGTGGTGCCCGCCACCGACTTCTTCCGCCTGCTGCCCAGCCGGATCGGGCGGATCCAGGACAATCTGGCGCCGCTGCTCGATCTCTATTCCAGCCTCGAACGCTATGTGAACAAGGCGCTGCGGCAGGTCGCCGCGACCCCGATCCGCCAGGCGCAGACGGCGGCCGTCTCGCCGCCCAGCTCGATCCTGGAGCTGGCGGCGACCTCCGCGCCGGGGCTGATCGTCCAGTTCCTCTTTGGCGTCCTCGTCGTCTTCTTCGTGCTGTCGGGCTGGACCCGGATGCGGCGCGAGACGATTCGTGGGCGGACGAGCTTCGACGGCGCGATGGCCACCGCGCGGGTGATCCAGGACGTGGTCGACGACGTGTCGGCCTATCTGGGCACCATCACCATCATCAACCTGGCGCTGGGCGGTGCGGTGGCGGGGGCGCTGTCGCTGTTCGGCATGCCCTATCCGTTGATGTGGGGCGGTATCGTCGCGCTGCTGAACTATATCCCCTATTTCGGGCCGGTGATCGGCGCGCTGTTGCTGGCGGTGGGCGGGCTGATGACGTTCAGCGACATCTGGGTCGCGCTGGCGCCCCCCGCCATCATGTACGGCATGCATCTGGTGGAGGCGAATTTGATCACCCCGCTGATCGTCGGGCACCGCCTGACCATCAGTCCGATCCTGATCCTCGTCTCGCTCAGCTTCTGGGGATGGGTGTGGGGGACGCTGGGCGCGTTGCTGGCCGTGCCGCTGCTCATCATCCTCCAGACCGTGCTCAAGGCGGCGGGCAAGCCCGACATTGCGGGCTTCCTGTTCGAGCATGGAACGCTCACCCATCTCGACCGCGACAGCGACCCGGCGGACGTTCCGCAAGAAAAATGAAATGATGCGTTGACAGGTCGGGAACGCTCGCCTAGTTGGCGCGCCTCGACGCTTTCAGCGGGTGTAGCTCAGTTGGTTAGAGCGCCGGCCTGTCACGCCGGAGGTCGCGGGTTCGAGCCCCGTCACTCGCGCCACTCTCCTCGGAGAATGGCTGAAAATATCGAAATCCCCACTAGGGGCCGATGCCGATCTTGGTTGGCATACCATGGCTTTCAAGCGGGTGTAGCTCAGTTGGTTAGAGCGCCGGCCTGTCACGCCGGAGGTCGCGGGTTCGAGCCCCGTCACTCGCGCCATCCTTCGGGATGGCGCTTTTGTTTTCAGCACAGACATTGCCGGTTTGGTTGTGAGCGCAGGGCATGCGCTTCGACTTCGCTCAGCGCGAACGGGCGTTGGTCTTCGTGGCCGATGGCTTTCCGGAAAACCCGCCTCCTGTGCCCATCCCTCCCTTCGGCCTCAGTGAACGGGGTCGGCGAGCGAAGATGCGGTGGCAGGTGCAGCAGGCAGGGCTGGTTCCCTGGCGCCCCCTCAGCCCCCTCCACCCTCCATCCAGCGCAGCAGCGGCTTCATCGGCGTGATCCACACGATCCCCGCGACGACATAGAAAAGCAGCTGCAACACCCAATGCCACCCCCCGACCACGCCGGACAGGCTGGCGACCAGCATCGCCCAGACGATGATGATTGCGACGATCAGCAGCATTCCGGCGGGTTTGCGCCAGCTGGGGGTCATGGGACGATCCATTCCGATTCGGTGGCGATGGCGTGGAGCGGCACGTCCCAGCTGTCGGGCGTCAGTTCCTCGACCTCCTGCGCGCTCCAGGCGATGCCGACCCGCCAGGCGTCGGGATGGGCGGCGAAGGCGCGGTCATAATGGCCGGCGCCCTGGCCCAGCCGATTGCCGTGTCGGTCGAAGCCGACCAGCGGCGTCAGGATGATGTCGGGGGCGCATTCTGGGGCGTCGGGGGAGGGCTGGTGAAGCCCGAAGGCGCCGATGGCCAGATTTTGTCCCTGCGACCACCGCAGGAAGCGGATCGGGCTCGCCCGGTCCACCACATGGGGCAGGGCGATCGTTGCGCCTGCGTGCAGTGCCGCCTCGACCCACAAGGCCGGATCGGCCTCCGACCCCAGCGGTCGATAGGCCGCGACGATCTGTCCGGGCAGCAGCCGGTCGAGAAAAGGGCGTGCGACCGGCAGCAGGCCGGGGCCATGCGCGGCGCGAACCGCCCGCATCCGGGCGCGCAGGGCACGTTTGTCGGTCATGTCGGAAGAAAGCGGGTGGCGGGACCGCCATGGCCGTTTGCCGTAATATCCACCGACGCCCAATACGTCAGGTGGGGACCATGTACGTCGGACCAGGGTCCGGGCAGGGACAGCCCCCTTGGATGAAGAATAGCCTCAGGGATTATCGTGGCTCGTACCGGGCAGAGCCCGCCGCCGACCCATGTAGGCGAGGACTCCGCGTTACTCAAGGGCGGCCGTTCCCGGATCGCCCTTCTTCGTCCAGTGCATCGGCCAGCCCCTCCAGCCGCTCGGCGATCCGCGCGAGCGCGGCCTCGCTGACCGCGGCCCCGGCGGGCGGTCGCCGCTCGGCCTCCTCCAGCGCGTCGGCCAGCATCAGCGAGACGAAGAGCAGCGCCCGTTCGCCATTATGCCCGCCCGAGGCGCGCAGCGCGGCCGACCAGCGCTGGTCGAGCATCTGGCCCAGCATCCGGACGCGCGCCTCGCCGCCGTCCTGGCAATAGACGGTGTGCGGACGGTCGCCGACCAGGATCGTCACTTCGGCCATCAGGCGGCGCTCCCCCGGCTGATCACGTCGTCCAGCGCGGTGACCGCGTCGGCCATGCGCGCCTTCAGCGCGGCATGGCGGCGGGCGAGCGCGTCTTCCTTGGCCGCGCGGGTGCGGATCGCCTGTTCGATACGGGCGATCGCGCGGTCGATCCGCTCGACGGAGGAGAGGACATCGTCGACAATGGGTTCGGGCATGAATGCGGCTTAGCAGGATGGCTCCATGCGGCAACCCGGAATTGGATCGTCCGGGGCCGAGGGGCGGTTGACAGCGGCCCGATCGGCCCCGAAAGGCGAGCGCGAACGGTGGAATTCGGCGGCACGGGCCGCTACATCCCCCACCGAACCCGGGGCCGGGCGTCCAGTCATCGGCCCGACGTGAAAGACAGGAGATTGCTGGCATGACGGTCAAGGTTGCAATCAATGGCTTCGGCCGCATCGGCCGCCTGGTCGCGCGCGCCATCCTCGAGCGGGGCGGCGACGCGCTGGAACTGGTCGCGATCAACGATCTGGCCGATGCCAAGTCGAACGCCTGGCTGTTCAGCCGCGACAGCGTCCATGGCCGCTATCCGGGCGAGGTGTCGGCCGACGGCAACGACATCGTGATCGACGGCAAGCGCATCCGCGTCACCGCCGAGCGCGATCCGGCGAACCTGCCGCACAAGGAACTGGGCGTCGACCTGGTCCTGGAGTGCACCGGCTTCTTCACCGACAAGGCGTCGTGCGAGAAGCACATCGCGGCGGGCGCGAAGAAGGTGCTGATCTCGGCCCCCGGCAAGAATGTCGACCTGACCGTCGTGTACGGCGTCAACCATGACAAGCTGACCGCTGATCACACCATCGTGTCGAACGCCTCGTGCACCACCAACTGCCTGGCGCCGGTCGCCAAGGTGCTGAACGACGCGATCGGGATCGAGCGCGGCCTGATGACCACGGTCCACGCCTATACCAACGACCAGAAGATCCTCGACCAGATCCACCCCGATCTGCGTCGCGCCCGCGCCGCCGCCATGTCGATGATCCCGACCACCACGGGTGCTGCCCGCGCGGTGGGCGAGGTTCTGCCGGAACTGAAGGGCAAGCTGGACGGCTCGGCCATCCGCGTGCCGGTGCCCGACGTCAGCCTGGTCGACCTGACCTTCACCCCGGCGCGCGACACGACCAAGGAAGAGGTCAACGCGATCCTGAAGGCGGCGTCGGAAGACGGTCCGTTGAAGGGCGTGCTGGTCTTCTCGGACGAGCCGCTGGTGTCGATCGACCTGATGCACTCGCCGCAGTCCTCGACCGTCGACAGCCTGGAGACGGCGGTGATCGACGGCAAGCTGGTGCGCGTCGTGTCCTGGTACGACAATGAATGGGGCTTCTCGAACCGCATGGTCGACACCGCGACCGCGATGGCGAAGTTCCTCTGATGACGACGGGGCGGGCGATGACCGGGCATCTGGCCGGCATCGCCCGCCATGCCGTACCCAAGGGGCCGATGGAGGTGATCGACACCGCCAGCGTCACCCTGGCGGGCGGCGTCGAAGGCGATTGTCGCGGGCGGGTCAAGCCCGGCGGGCGCGGGCGGCGTCAGGTGACGCTGATCGAGCGGACCGACTGGGACGCCGCACTTGCCGAGATCGACCGCGACATCCCCTGGCAGGCGCGCCGTGCGAACCTGCTGGTCGAGGATTTCGACCTTCCCCAAATTCCGGGCACCCGGCTGCGTATCGGGCCCGTCCTTCTGGAAATCACCATGGAATGCGATCCGTGCCACCGCATGGACGCGATCGCCGACGGATTGCAGGCGGCCCTCAGGCCCGACTGGCGCGGTGGCGTATGCACCCGCGTGATCGAGGGCGGCACGATCCGCATCGGCGATAACATCAGGATCGAGGAATCATGACCAAGGCCTTCAAGACGCTCGACGATATGGGCGATGTCCAGGGCAAGCGCGTGCTGGTCCGCGAGGATCTGAACGTGCCGATGGCCGATGGCCGCGTGACCGACGACACGCGCCTGCGCGCGACGATCGCGACCGTGACCGAACTGGCCGACAAGGGCGCGATCGTCTTGGTCCTCGCCCATTTCGGCCGCCCCAAGGGGCAGCGTAACCCCGACTATTCGCTGGCGATGCTGACCCAGCCCTATAGCGACGTGCTGGGCCGTCCGGTCCGCTTCATCGACGATGTCGCGGGCGAGGCGGCGGAGGCGGCGGTCGCGACGCTGAACCCCGGCGATATCGCGATCCTGGAAAACACCCGCTTCCACGCGGGCGAGGAAAAGAACGACCCCGAACTGGCGGCGCAGATCGCGAAGCTGGGCGACCTGTACGTCAACGACGCCTTCTCGGCGGCGCACCGCGCGCATGTCTCGACCGAGGGTCTGGCGCGCCAGCTTCCGGCGTTCGCGGGACGCGCGATGGAGGCCGAACTCGACGCGCTGGAAAAGGCGCTGGGCAATCCGCAGCATCCGGTCGCGGCGGTGGTCGGCGGGGCCAAGGTCTCGACCAAGCTCGCCGTGCTCAAGCATCTGGTCGGTAAGGTCGACCACCTCATCATCGGCGGCGGCATGGCCAACACCTTCCTGGCCGCGCGCGGGGTCGATGTGGGCAAGTCGCTGTGCGAGCATGACCTGACCGGCACCGCCGAGGAGATCCTCGACGCCGCCGACAAGGCGGGCTGCACCGTCCACCTGCCCTATGACGTGGTGGTCGCCAAGGAGTTCAAGCCGAACCCCGCGACGCGCACCGTCAACGTGCACGAGGTCGCCGCCGACGAGATGATCCTCGATCTCGGCCCCAATGCGGTCGAGGCGCTGGGCGATGTGCTCAAGAACTGCCGCACGCTCGTCTGGAACGGTCCGCTCGGCGCGTTCGAGACGCCGCCCTTCGACATGGCGACCGTCGCGCTCGCCAAGACGGCGGCGGCGCTGACCCAGGATGGCAGCCTCGTCTCGGTCGCGGGCGGTGGCGATACCGTCGCCGCGCTGAACCAGGCGGGCGTGGGGACGCAGTTCAGCTTCGTGTCGACCGCGGGCGGCGCGTTCCTGGAATGGATGGAAGGCCAGGACCTGCCCGGCGTCGCCGCGCTGATCGCGGGGTAATATCGCCGCCCCGGCTGTGCCGGGGTGACGCCGGGAAATTACGACCCCGCCGCCTCTGGCGGCGGGGTTTCTTTCAACAGCGGCACGAGCAGCGCGTTGAGTTCCTGAAGGTCGAACGCCGCCGCTTTGGCGTAGCGAACCCTCCCGCTGCGATCGATAATGTAATTGGTCGGCACGGCCCCCAATATATCATAAGGCCCCTTGATCCGCCGCGCGGAGGGGATCGCCATGGCGGCGAACAGCGGCTTCAGCTGATAGAGGGGCAGGGAGTCCTCGGTCGCGACCGCGAAGACCTTCAGGCCGTGCTTGCCCTGGACCCGGTAGTAATTGTCGAGCAGCGGCAGTTCCGCCCGACACGGCCCACACCATGTCGCCCAGAAGTTCAACACGACCACCTGCCCACGCAGGTCCGACAGGCGGACATGGCTGCCGTCGATCAGCGTCAGGTCGAAATCGGGCGCGATGTCGCCGACCTTGGGCGTGGATCTGGCGAGGGTCGGGGACGCAACGGGCGTCACGGCCAGCATCGCGGCCCCTGCAAAGCGCAACCATTTCATCCCGAGACTCCCCCATCTGCCCCGCATCAGAATGATCGTGCACACTTTATGCCGTCAAGGGCGCTTGATCCGACTTGTCGGACTTGCTACGTTGAACGTGTTAAACGAAGGAATGGCGATGCTCGGCGTTCGTCTCGACACCGAATTGGAAGAGCGGCTGGCGGCCGTCGCGCGGACGCAGGGCCGCAGCAAGAGCGACATCGCGCGCGAGGCGGTGCGGCGCTATGTCGACCTGCATGACGAGGCGTATCGCCGCGAGGCCCGTCGGCAGTCGACTCGCGCGTCGAAGCGCGACACGCCGGAGGATTTCGCCTTCTGGAACGCGCTGGCGCAGGAGGCGGAGGCGTGAAGATCTCGCACGCCGCCATCGTGCTCGCGACAACGGGCGAGGGGGGCGACCACCGCCCGTTCCTGGTCGTCCAGTCCGACCTTTACAACGAGACGCACAGTACGATCACCGTCTGTCCGATGACCTCGGTCGTCGGCGGCGAGGCGCTGTTCCGCGTCGCCTTTTCCCCGCGCGAGCATACCGGCCTGACCGTCGAGTGCGAGGTGCAGGTGGACAAGATCCTGTCCATCCCGCGCAATCATATCGTCAAACTGCTCGGCCATGCTTCGCCCACCCGGATGGAGCAGGTCGACCAGGCGCTGCGCCGCTGGCTGATGCTCTGACCTATTCCCCGAACCCAATCCGGAGAGAATCGATGACCCCGATCGTGAAGGCCATTCTCGACAAGTACGAAGCCACGCCGGCGGCCGTGAAGGCCAATCTGGCGCGTATCCTGATGCAGGGGCGGCTGGGGGGCACCGGCAAGCTCATCATCCTGCCGGTCGACCAGGGGTTCGAACACGGGCCCGCGCGCAGCTTCGCGATCAATCCGCCCGCCTATGACCCGCATTACCATTTCCAGCTGGCGATCGATGCCGGGCTGTCCGCCTATGCCGCACCGCTGGGGATGCTGGAGGCCGGGGCGGACACGTTCGCGGGCCAGATCCCGACCATCCTGAAGATCAACAGCTCGAACAGCTGGGGTACCTCTATCACGCAGGCCGTGACGGGCAGCGTGCAGGACGCGGTGCGGCTGGGCTGCGCGGCGATCGGCTTCACAATCTATCCCGGTTCGGACGGCATTTTCGACGCGATGGACCAGATCGCGATCCTGACGGCCGAAGCGCGCGAGGCGGGGCTCGCCACCGTGATCTGGAGCTATCCGCGCGGCGGCAAGCTGACCAAGGACGGCGAACTGGCGCTCGACGTCGGGGCCTATGCGGCGCACATGGCCGCGCAGCTCGGCGCGCACATCATCAAGGTGAAGCTGCCCACCGACCATATCGAACAGGCCGAGGCCAAATCCGCCTATGAGGGCACCGACTGGTCCCACCAGGCCGACCGGGTGCGCCACGTCGTCCAGTCCAGCTTCGCGGGCCGTCGGATCGTCGTCTTCTCGGGCGGCGCGGCCAAGGGGGCGGACGCCGTCTATCAGGATGCGCGCGACATTCGCGACGGCGGCGGCAACGGCTCGATCATCGGCCGCAACACCTTCCAGCGTCCGCGCGACGAGGCGCTGGCGATGCTCGACAAGCTGGTCGCGATCTACAAGAACGAGGAATAAGTTCTTGGCAGGCTTGGGCGTTCCGGTTGGGGAACCGGGACGCCCATTCCACCATGCGCCGCCCCCAGGTGACGGACGCCGCGTCACGCGCTAGGGGGACAGGCATGACGCTTGAAGACGATCCCCTCGGTCCGCTCGATCCCGAATTCGCCCGCGCCTTCGTGCGCGACATGCGGCGGCCGCCATGCCAGCTCTATCTGATCTCGCCGCTCGACGTGGCCGGGGCGTTCCCCGACCGTCTGGCGCGCGCGCTCGACGCGGGGCCGGTCGCGGCATTCCAGTTCCGCGTGAAGGACATGGACCAGCACGCCGCCGCCAAGCTCGCCGAGCCGCTCCAGCGTATCTGCGCGGATCGCGAGGTGGCCTTCGTCGTCAATGACAGCATCAGCCTGGCCAAGCGGCTCGGCGCGGATGGCGTCCATCTGGGGCAGGAGGATGGCGACGCGCGCGAGGCGCGCGACGTGCTGGGCCCGACGGTGCAGATCGGCTTGACCTGTCACGACAGCCGCCATCTTGCGATGGAAGCGGGCGAGGCGGGCGCGGATTATGTCGCGTTCGGCGCCTTCTACCCGACCACGACCAAGGAAACCAAGCACCAGGCCGAGCCGGTCGTCCTGTCCTGGTGGTCGACGCTGTTCGAGCTGCCCTGCGTCGCGATCGGCGGGATCACCCCGGCCAATGCCGCGCCGCTGGTCCGGGCGGGGGCCGATTTCCTCGCCGTGTCGGGCGCGGTGTGGAACGGCGACGAGGCCGCCGCGGTGAAGGCCTTTGCCGAGGTGCTGAAATAATATCGCCGCTTCGCCCCCACCCTGTGGCGGGGGCGAAGGGTGGTCGAGAACCCTCCCATCCGTTGCGTTTCGGAAACAAGCGTCCCTCCTCGCGTTTGCTTGGGGATGGGCGGCCGGATTCGAAGGAGGGGGCATGAAGCAGAGCGGGGGCAGGGGGCCGTTATCGCGCTTCGGCTGGGTGATGCTGGCGCTGATCGTGATCGGGGTCGGCGGCTTCCTGTCGATGCTGTCGTTCGGGCCGGGCCGGGTGGTGGTGCCCGAGGTCGCGGCCCCCGCCCGCCAGGCGGTGGCGGGCAGTTCGGCGGCGCTGGCCATGCCGATCGCGCATTATCCGCTGGGGTCGCTGCATCATGATTGGGGCGATCCGCGCGAAGGCGGCAAGCGCAAGCATGAGGGGATCGACCTGATCGCCCCCGCCGGTACCCCGGTCGTCGCGGCGCTGGCCGGCACGATCGAGAAGCTGTTCGACAGCGATCGCGGCGGGCATACTCTTTATATCCGTTCGCGGGACGGCCGCTGGAGCCTCTATTACGCGCATCTTCAGGGCTATGCGCCGGGCATTGCGGAGGGCGTGCCGGTCCGCCAGGGGCAGGTGGTCGGCTATGTCGGCGACAGCGGCAATGCCGGGGCGGGCAACACCCATCTCCATTTCGCGATCAGCTGGATGCGCGCCGGGGACGGCTGGTGGCAGGGCGAGCCGGTCGATCCCTATCCGCTGCTTGCCGGAAAGACCGCTTCGAGCTAAGGCAGGCCACACGGACTGCCGTGCGGCGCCACGCCCCGGCATCCTTTGCTCTTTCCAGCAGGTTGAAGACCCATGAAGATCAGCGGCGTGGACATTCGTCCCGGCAACATCATCGAGTATGAAGGCGGCATCTGGCGCGCCGTGAAGATTCAGCACACCCAGCCCGGCAAGGGCGGTGCGTATATGCAGGTCGAGATGAAGAACCTCATCGACGGCCGCAAGACGAACGTCCGCTTCCGCTCCGCCGAGACGGTCGAGCGCGTTCGCCTCGACACCAAGGACTTCCAGTTCCTGTTCGCCGAGGGTGACGACCTGACCTTCATGGACAAGGAAAGCTACGAGCAGATCACGCTCCCGCGCGACCTGCTGGGCGACGCCGCCGCGTTTCTTCAGGACGGCATGGACGTCGTGATGGAACTGCACGAGGAAAAGCCGATCTCGGTCCAGCTTCCCGACCAGATCGAAGCCACCATCGTCGAGGCGGACGCGGTGGTGAAGGGGCAGACCGCTTCCTCGTCGTACAAGCCCGCCATCCTCGACAATGGCGTCCGCGTGATGGTGCCGCCGCACATCGCCAGCGGCACGCGCATCGTCGTCGACGTGTACGAACAGACCTACGTCCGCCGCGCGGACTAATCGGTATCGGCGGATGACCGGCGCGGCTTGAGCGCGACACCGTCATCCGCCGTCCCGGCCCGTCGTTCGCGGCGGGCCTTTTCACTTCCAGCGCCCGAGATGCAGAGGCGCCACCGAAAGGACGATCATGGCCTCGCACTCCGGGCTTCTCACCATCATGGAACGCGCCGCGCGCAAGGCCGCGCCGCGTCTTCGCCGCGACTTCAACGAGGTCCAGCACCTCCAGGTCAGCCGCAAGGGGCCCGCCGACTTCGTGTCGATGGCCGACAAGCGCGCCGAGGAAACCGTCTTCGAGGAACTGAAGAAGGCGCGTCCCGACTGGAACTTCCTCATGGAGGAGGGCGGCGAGATCAAGGGCGATCCGTCCAAGCCGCGCTTCATCATCGATCCGCTCGACGGCACCTCCAACTTCCTGCACGGCATCCCGCACTTCGCCATCTCGATCGCGGTCGAGGAGCCGCTGGCGAACGGCAAGCGCGAGGTGACGACCGGCCTGATCTATCAGCCGCTGACCGACGAGAGCTTCTGGGCCGAAAAGGGCCGGGGTGCCTGGTTGCAGGACGGCCGCCTGCGCGTGTCGTCGCGCCGCGATCTGTCGGAGGCGCTGATCGCCACCGGCATCCCGTTCCTGGGGCATGGCGATTTCGTCCAGTGGAGCCGCATTTTCGGTGCGATCGCGCCGCAGGTCGCCGGTATCCGCCGCTTCGGCTCGGCCGCGCTCGACCTCGCCTGGGTCGCCGCCGGTCGTTACGACGGTTTCTGGGAGTCGGGCCTGAAGCCCTGGGACGCGGCGGCGGGCATGCTGCTGGTGCGAGAGGCGGGCGGTTTCGTCAGCGACTTCCGCGGTTCGGACAAGTCGCTCGAGCGCGGCGAGTATCTGGCGGCCAATGAGGGCCTGCATTCCAAGCTGCACAAGCTGCTGGCCAACGCGCTGCGTTAAGAATTTGGTGGGATTTGAACGCAAGGGGCCATGCCTCTTGCGTTCAAGCCACTGAATTACCATCTGAAAATTCGAGGATGAGGGCGGGTGAGGGCGTTCACTTGCGATTCATTCTCATGCCTCCGCTGGCTTGCTCCGGCCGACCCATCGGCCTAAAGCCAATCGCATCCAGTTCCGCATCTGCGAGAGAAAAACTTGGTCGATCTGTCGCAATATCTGCCGATCCTCCTGTTCCTGGGCGTTGCCCTGGTTCTGTCGACGGCCTTCGTGTTTCTGCCGATGCTCGTGGCGCGCCTGACGGGTGCCCATAAGCCCAACGAGCAGAAGCTGTCCGAATATGAATGCGGCTTCCCCGCGTTCGAAGACCCGCGCAGCCAGTTCGACGTGCGTTTCTATCTCGTCGCGATCCTGTTCATCGTCTTCGATCTGGAAGCGGCGTTTCTGTACCCCTGGGCGGTCAGCGTCTTCAGCCTCGGCTGGACCGCCTGGTTTTCGATGATGATCTTCATCGGCGAGCTCGCGCTGGGTCTCGTCTATGCGTGGAAGAAGGGAGCGTTGGATTGGGAGTAAATCTTCACTCCGGTCCGGTTGAGTTCAAGCCGCAGGCCCATGGCGGACCCGCCCATGATGCCCAGGCCGTCATTCAGCCCGATCAGGGCTTTTTCGACGGGCTGAACGGCGAGCTGACCGACAAGGGCTTCCTCGTCACCTCGACCGAGGAGCTGTTCCAGTGGGCGCGCACCGGCTCGCTCTGGTGGATGACCTTCGGTCTGGCGTGCTGCGCGGTGGAGATGATCCACGTGAACATGCCGCGTTACGATCTGGAGCGCTTCGGCGCCGCGCCGCGCGCGTCGCCGCGCCAGTCGGACGTGATGATCGTGGCGGGTACGCTGTGCAACAAGATGGCCCCGGCGCTGCGTCGTGTGTACGACCAGATGTCGAACCCGAAATACGTCATCTCGATGGGCAGCTGCGCCAACGGCGGCGGCTATTACCATTACAGCTATTCGGTGGTGCGCGGCTGTGACCGGATCGTGCCCGTGGACATCTATGTCCCCGGCTGCCCGCCGACCGCCGAGGCGCTGCTGTACGGTGTGATGCAGTTGCAGCGGAAGATCCGCCGTGCCGGGAGCATCGAACGGTGAGGGCGCCTGCTCCCCGTTTCGCCGCGAATGACGGCGTGATCGATGCGGCCCGCGCCGCGCTCGGCCCCTGGCTGCTCGACGCGCGCGAGCATGTCGGCGAGGTCGCGCTGGTCGTCGACCGTGCGAATCTGGTTCCCGCGATGATCGCGCTGCGCGACACCAAGGGGCTGGAATATCAGCAGCTGATGGAGATTGCGGGCGTCGACTATCCCGAGCGCGACGAGCGTTTCGAGGTGGTCTATTGCCTGTTGTCGCTGACCCGTAACCACCGCCTGCATGTCCATGTCTCGACCGACGAGGACAAGCCGGTGCCGTCGGTGACGGGCCTGTGGCCGGTCGCGGGCTGGCTGGAGCGTGAGGTCTATGACCTGTACGGCGTGCTGTTCTCAGGCAATAGCGACCTGCGTCGCATCCTGACCGATTACGGCTTCCGCGGCCATCCGCTGCGCAAGGACTTCCCGCTGACCGGCTATACCGAGCTGCGGTACTCGGAAGAAGAGAAGCGCGTCGTCTATGAGCCGGTGAAGCTGGCGCAGGACTTCCGCAACTTCGACTTCCAGAGCCCGTGGGAAGGCGCCGAATATGTGCTTCCCGGCGACGAGAAGGGCGCGCAGCCCGAAGGCAAGGGCGCGCAGACCCCGGCCAGCGCCGATGCGGTCAAGAAGGCCGGTGCCGAGCCGGACAAGACCGCCGCGCCGCGTGCCGCCGACGTGAAGACTACCGAAAGCCCCAAGCAGACGGGTGCGGGCGAACCGCATCCGGGCAACAAGGCCGAGGGCAAGCCCCAGGATCCGGACGTCGTGCCGGGCAAGGGTGGAGGACAGAATCAGTGAGCGACTACGTCGACGAACTGCTCCACAAGACCGACGCCGTCGACCCGACCACGGGTGACGTGTCGATCCAGAACTATACGATCAACTTCGGCCCGCAGCATCCGGCGGCGCACGGCGTGCTTCGCCTCGTCATGGAGCTGGACGGTGAGATCGTCGAGCGGGTCGATCCGCATGTCGGCCTGCTGCATCGCGGCACCGAGAAGCTGATCGAATACAAGACCTATTCGCAGGCGCTGCCCTATTTCGACCGCCTCGATTACTGCTCGCCGATGTGCATGGAGCACAGCTATGTGCTCGCGGTCGAGAAGCTGCTCGACCTGGAAGTGCCGCTGCGCGCGCAATATCTGCGGACGTTCTTCGCGGAACTGACGCGCATCTCGAACCACATGCTCAACATCGGCAGCCACGTCATGGACGTCGGCGCGATGACGCCGAACCTGTGGCTGTTCGAAATTCGCGAAGACTGCATGAACTTCTATGAGCGGGCCTCGGGCGCGCGCATGCATGCGAATTACTTCCGCGTCGGTGGCGTCCATCAGGACGTGCCGCTGAAGCTGCTGACCGATATCGCCGACTGGCTCGACACCCGTCTGCCGCGCCTGTTCGAGGACGCGATCGGCCTGGTGGCGAACAACCGCATCTTCAAGCAGCGCAACGTCGACATCGCGGTGGTCAACCGCGAGGACGCGATCAAGTGGGGCTTCTCCGGCCCGATGATCCGCGGCTCGGGCATCCCGTGGGACCTGCGCAAGTCGCAGCCTTACGACGCCTATGACAAGGTCGACTTCGACGTGCCGGTCGGCACCAGCGGCGACTGCTATGACCGGTTCATGGTGCGCGTCGAGGAAGTGCGCCAGTCGGCCCGGATCATGAAGCAGTGCCTGGCGCAGATGCCCGAAGGTCCCGTGCTGGCCAGCGATCGCAAGGTCGCACCGCCCAAGCGCGGTGAGATGAAGCGCTCGATGGAAGCGCTGATTCACCACTTCAAGCTCTATACCGAAGGGTATCACGTCCCCGCCGGTGAGGTGTATGTCGCGACCGAAAGCCCCAAGGGCGAGTTCGGCGTGTATCTCGTCTCCGACGGATCGAACAAACCCTATCGCTGCAAGATCCGGCCGACCGCGTTCAGCCATCTCCAGGCCATGGAGTTCATGTCCAAGGGGCATATGCTGGCCGACACGACCGCGATCCTGGGCGCGATGGACATCGTGTTCGGGGAGTGCGACCGTTGAGCGAGGTCGACACCGCCCGGCGCGTCGCGATCGCGCGTGAGATGATCGCGCATTACAATGCGCAGGACGCCGATGCCTATGTCGCGCTGATGACCGAGGATGCCTGCGAAGCGGGCTATCGCGGTGCCGTCCTGCGCGACGGGCGCGAGGGCGTGCGTTCGGGGCTGAAGGCGATGTTCGCGCAATTCCCGCAGAACCGCGCCGAGATCGTCGCCGACCAGGCATTCGGCGAGACCGTGCTGCTGCATGAAAAGGTCGAACGCGCGCCAGGTGGCGAGGCGTTCGAGGTCATGTCCATCTATTCCTTCGAGAACGACAAGGTGTCGCGCGTGGAGTTCATTCGCTAATGGCCGACGCAGCCATCATTCCCGACGAGGCCGAAGTTCGCGCCCGCTGGGGCAATTTCGCCTGGACGGACGAGAACCAGAAGAAGGCGAACGAGATCCTCGCGCGCTATCCCAAGGGTCGCGAACAGTCCTGCTCGATCCCGTTCCTCGATCTGGCGCAGCGCCAGGTGGGGGCGGAGACGCAGACGCAAGGCTGGTTGCCCGTGCCGGTGATCGAGTTCGTCGCGCGTCAGCTGGGCGTCGCCTATATGCGCATCTATGAGGTCGCGACCTTCTACACGATGTTCAACCTGGCGCCGGTCGGCCGCTATCACGTTCAGGTGTGCGGCACGACGCCGTGCATGCTGCGCGGGTCGGACGACGTGCTGGCGGCGTGCAAGAACAAGGGGCTGATCAAGGGCAAGACCACGCCCGATGGCCTGTTCACGCTGACCGAGGTCGAGTGCATGGGCAATTGCGCCTCCGCGCCGATGGTCCAGATCAACGACGACAATTACGAGGATCTGGATTACGACCGCACGGTCACGATCCTGGAAGCGCTGGCACGCGGCGAGAGCCCCAAGACCGGCACGCAGGAGCCGGGTCGCCACACGGTCGAGCCGCTGGGCGGTCCGACCACGCTGACCGCCATGGTCGGCGACAATCACGACTATCGCGGGGAGTGGGGCGCATAATGCTCGCTGACAAGGACCGCATTTTCACCAATCTCTACGGCTATCAGCCGTGGAACGTCGACGCGGCGATGAAGCGCGGCGATTGGGACAATACCAAGGCGCTGCTCGAGCTGGGCCAGGACAAGATCATCGACGTCATCAAGGCGTCGGGTCTGCGCGGGCGCGGCGGTGCGGGCTTCCCGACCGGCATGAAGTGGAGCTTCATGCCCAAGGAACCGCGCCCCGACCGGCCGAGCTTCCTGGTCATCAACGCCGACGAGTCCGAGCCGGGTTCGTGCAAGGACCGCGAGATCATCCGCCACGATCCGCACAAGCTGATCGAGGGCGCGCTGGTCGCGGGCTTCGCGATGCGCGCGCGGGCGGCCTATATCTATATTCGCGGTGAATATATCCGCGAGGCCGAGACGCTGTTCGCAGCCGTGGCCGAGGCGTATGACCGGGGTTTCCTGGGCAAGAATGCCTGTGGCTCGGGCTATGACTTCGACGTCTTCGTCCATCGCGGCGCGGGCGCCTATATCTGCGGCGAAGAAACCGCGATGATCGAAAGCCTGGAGGGCAAGAAGGGCCAGCCGCGCCTCAAGCCGCCTTTCCCGGCGGGGGCGGGCCTTTATGGCTGCCCGACCACGGTCAACAATGTCGAGTCGATCGCGGTCGCCCCGACGATCCTGCGGCGCGGCGCCGAGTGGTTCTCCTCCTTCGGGCGCGAGAACAATAAGGGCACCAAGCTCTTCCAGATCTCGGGCCATGTCGATCGTCCCTGCGTGGTCGAGGAAAGCATGTCGATCAGCTTCCGCGAGCTGATCGAGCGCCATTGCGGCGGCATTCGCGGCGGCTGGGACAATCTGCTCGCGGTGATCCCGGGCGGTTCGTCGGTGCCTTTGGTGCCCGCCGCTGAGATCATGGATGCGCCGATGGATTTCGACGGCCTGAAGGCGGTCGGATCGGGTCTCGGCACGGCGGCCGTGATCGTCATGGACAAGTCGACCGACATCGTCCGCGCGATCAGCCGTCTGTCCTATTTCTACAAGCATGAGAGCTGCGGCCAGTGCACCCCGTGCCGGGAAGGCACCGGCTGGATGTGGCGCGTGATGGAGCGGATGCGCACCGGCGATGCCGACGTCTCCGAGATCGACACGCTGTTCCAGGTGACGAAGCAGGTCGAAGGCCACACCATCTGCGCGCTCGGCGACGCGGCGGCCTGGCCGATCCAGGGCCTGATCCGCCACTTCCGCCCGGAGATGGAACGCCGCATTCGCGAACGCAAAGGCGAGACGGGCGGCAACGCCCCGATGATGGAAGCTGCCGAATAATGCCTAAGGTCAAAGTCGACGGCGTCGAGATCGAGGTGCCCCAGGGCGCCACCGTGCTGCAGGCCTGTGAGCTTGCGGGCAAGGAAATCCCGCGCTTCTGCTATCATGAGCGGCTGTCCATCGCGGGCAATTGCCGCATGTGCCTGGTCGAGGTGAAGCCTGGGCCCCCCAAGCCGCAGGCGTCGTGTGCGCTTCCGGCGGCGGAGAATCAGGAAATCTTCACCACCACCCCAATGGTGAAGGCCGCGCGCGAAGGCGTGATGGAATTCCTGCTGATCAACCACCCGCTGGACTGCCCGATCTGCGATCAGGGCGGCGAGTGCGACCTGCAGGACCAGTCCATGGCCTATGGCAAGGGCCATAGCCGCTATGACGAGAACAAGCGGGCCGTCACCGAGAAATATATGGGTCCGATCGTCAAGACGGTCATGACCCGCTGCATCCAGTGCACCCGCTGCGTCCGCTTCGCCGAAGAGGTCGCGGGCGTGGAGGAAATCGGCGCGATCTATCGCGGCGAGAACATGCAGATCACGTCCTATCTCGAACAGGCCGTGTCGAGCGAGCTGTCGGGCAATGTCGTCGACCTGTGCCCGGTGGGCGCGCTGACGTCCAAGCCCTATGCGTTCGAGGCGCGTCCCTGGGAGCTGAAGAAGACGCTCGCCATCGACGTGATGGACGCGGTCGGCACCAATATCCGCCTCGACAGCCGTGGTCGTCAGGTGCTGCGCTGCGTGCCGCGCATCAACGACGAGGTGAACGAGGAGTGGGCGAGCGACAAGACGCGTCACGCGATCGACGGCCTGGTCCGTCGTCGTCTCGACCGTCCGTTCATCCGCCGCGACGGCAAGCTGGTGCCTGCGACCTGGGACGAGGCCTTCGCCGCGATCCGTGACGTGAATGCCGGTTCGAGCGTTGCCGCGATCGCCGGCGATCAGGTCGATTGCGAGACGATGTTCGCCGCGAAGGCGCTGCTGGCCAAGATGGGCTCGAGCCTGCTCGAGGGCCGCCAGACCGGCATGGATTATGACACGTCGAGCCTGGCCGCGGTCAACTTCAACACGACCATCGCGGGCGTCGAGCGCGCCGATGCGATCCTGCTGATCGGCACCAATCTGCGCTGGGAAGCGCCGCTGGTGAACACCCGTATCCGCAAGGCGATCAAGAAGGGCGCCAAGGTCTTCGCGATCGGCCCCGAAACCGACCTGACCTACAAGGTCGAGTGGTTGGGCGCCGACCTGTCGGTGCTGGGCAACCTGCCCGAGGCGGTGACCGAGCTGTTCGGCAAGGCCGCGCGTCCGATGGTCATCCTCGGTGGCGGTGCGATCAAGGGCGCGCATGGCGCGAGCCTGAAGCTGGTCGACCAGTTCAATCTGGTGCGGACGCTGGAAGACGGTTCGGCCTGGAACGGCTATAATGTCGTCCACATGGCGGCCGCGCGCATGGGCGGGCTGATGCTCGGCTATGCGCAGAAGGGCGGTATCGCCGACGTGGTCGCGGCCGCGCCGAAGCTTGCCTTCTTCCTGGGCGCCGACGAGGTCGACTTCGCCAAGTTCGGCAGCAGCTTCAAGGTGTTCGTCGGCCATCATGGCGACAAGGGTGCGCATCACGCCGATGTCATCCTGCCGGGCGCGACCTATGCCGAGAAGTCGGGCACCTGGGTCAACCTCGAGGGCCGGGTGCAGCGCGGCGAGCGCGCGGTGTTCGCACCGGGCGACGCGCGCGACGACTGGACGATCTTCCGCGCGCTGTCCGAGGTTCTGGGCCAGACCCTGAAGTTCGACACGCTGGACGAACTCCGCGCCGCCATGGCCGCCGAGGTTCCGGCGCTGGGCCAGGTCGGTCTCGTCACCTTCGACTGGGCCGCGCCGTCGCTGAACGCAACCGCGTCGGGCACGATCGAGGGCTATCCGATCAAGGACTTCTACCTCACCAACGCGATCTGCCGCGCCAGCCCGACGATGCAGCGCTGCTCGGCCGAACTGGTCCATGGTGAGAGCTATGCGGAGGCAGCGGAGTGACCGCGTTTTTTAACACGACGCTCGGCCTTCCTTATGGCTGGGCCTGGACGATCGCGACCTTGGTCGGGATCCTGGCGATCGCGCTGCCGCTGATGCTGGCGGTCGCGATGGTCATCTATGTCGACCGCAAGATCTGGGCCGCGATGGCGCTGCGCCGTGGTCCGAACGTGGTCGGCCCCTTCGGTCTGCTCCAGTCCTTCGCCGACGGTCTGAAGGTCTTCCTTCAGGAGACCATCGTTCCGGCCGCCGCCAATCGCGGGCTGTTCCTGCTGGCGCCGATCATCACCTTCACGGTTGCGCTGATCGTCTGGGCGGTGGTGCCGTTCCAGCCGGGCGTGGTCGTCGCCAACATCAATGTCGGCCTGCTGTACGTCCTCGCCGCCTCGTCGCTCGGCGTGTACGGCGTGATCCTGTCGGGCTGGGCCTCGAACTCGAAATATCCCTTCTACTCGGCGCTTCGTGCGGCCGCGCAGATGGTGTCCTATGAAGTCGCGATCGGCTTCATCCTGATTTCGGTCGTGATGTGGTCGGGCAGCTTCAACCTGACCGACATCGTCGAGGCGCAGAAGAGCGTGTTGGGGATTCCGGTCAACGGCTTCTTCCTCAACCCGCTGCTGTTCCCGATGGCGGTGATGTTCTTCATCTCGGCGCTGGCCGAGACGCAGCGCGCGCCGTTCGATCTGACCGAAGCGGAGTCGGAGCTCGTCGCGGGTTACCAGACCGAGTATAGCTCGATGTCGTTCGCGCTGTTCTGGCTGGGCGAATATGCCAACGTCATCCTGATGTGCGCGCTGAACGCGATCCTGTTCTGGGGTGGCTATCTGCCGCCGCTCGACTGGGCGCCGCTTTACGCCGTGCCGGGGATCGTCTGGCTGCTCTTGAAGATGTGCTTCTTCTTCTTCGTCTTTTCGTGGGTGAAGGCGACCGTACCGCGCTATCGGTACGACCAGCTGATGCGGCTGGGCTGGAAGGTGTTCCTGCCGGTGTCGCTGTTCTGGGTATTCTTGGTGTCTGGCGTGCTGATGTATGCGCGCGTGGGAGTTCCGGCATGAGCGTCGCTCAGTACGTCAAGGCTTTTACGCTGTGGGAGTTCGTGAAGGGGCATGCGCTGACCCTTCGCTACTTCTTTAAGCCGAAGGCGACGATCAACTATCCGTTCGAGAAGAACCCCATCTCTCCGCGCTTCCGGGGGGAGCACGCGCTGCGTCGCTACCCCAATGGCGAGGAGCGGTGCATCGCGTGCAAGCTGTGCGAGGCGATCTGCCCCGCCCAGGCGATCACGATCGAGGCGGAACCCCGCGACGACGGCAGCCGCCGCACGACGCGCTATGACATCGACATGACCAAGTGCATCTATTGCGGGCTGTGCCAGGAGGCTTGCCCGGTCGATGCGATCGTCGAGGGTCCGAACTTCGAATTTTCGACCGAGACCCGCGAAGAGCTGATCTACGACAAGTCGAAGTTGCTCGATAACGGTGACCGCTGGGAAAGCGCGATCGCGGCGAACCTTGCCGCCGATGCGCCGTACCGTTAAAGCCCGCGACCAACGGTTCGGGGCGGACAGAAAAGGGGCCTGACAGGCAGTGATACAGGCTATCGCCTTCTATATTTTCGCGACCGTGGTGATCGTGTCCGCAGGGCTCACGATCGCGTCGCGCAATCCGGTGCACTCGGTCATGTGGCTGATCCTGGCGTTCTTCAACGCTGCGGGCCTCATGGTGCTGTGCGGGGCCGAGTTCATCGCGATGCTGCTCGTCATCGTCTATGTGGGCGCGGTCGCGGTGTTGTTCCTCTTCGTCGTCATGATGCTCGATATCGAGGTCGCGGCGATGCGGGCGGGCTTTGCGCGCTATCTGCCGCTGGGCCTGGCACTCGCCGTCGCCCTGCTGGCCGAGGTCATCATCGCCTTTCAGGCCTGGAGCGTCGGCGGCGTGCAGCTGGCGGCCCGTGCGGCCCCGATCGCGCCCGAGGTGTCCAACATCCAGGCGATCGGCAACCTGCTGTACACGCGCTACCTGTTCATCTTCGAGGGTGCGGGGCTTGTCCTGCTCGTCGCGATGATCGGTGCGATCGTGCTCACGCATCGCAAGCGCGGCGGTGTCCGTCCGCAGAATATCGCCAAGCAGAATGCGCGTCAGCCGCATGAGGCGATCCGCAACATCAATCAGCCCATCGGGCAGGGGGTGGAACTGTGACGATCGGTCTCGTCCATTATCTGGTCGTCGCAGCGATCCTGTTCACCATGGGGGTGCTGGGTATCTTCCTGAACCGGAAGAACCTGATCGTCATCCTCATGGCGATCGAGCTCATCCTGCTCGCCGTGAACCTGAACCTCGTCGCCTTCTCGGCCGCGCTTCAGGATCTGGTGGGGCAGGTCTTCGCCATGTTCGTGCTGACCGTAGCCGCCGGTGAATCGGCGATCGGTCTGGCGATCCTGGTCATCTATTTCCGTGGCCGCGGCACCATCGCGGTCGACGACGTCAACCGGATGAAGGGGTAATCGGGTTGATCCTCGCTATCGTCTTCCTGCCGTTGCTGGCCGCCGCCATTGCGGGGTTCGGCAACAAGGCTATCGGGAACGTGCCCGCCAAGGTCGTCACGACCGGCGCGCTGTTCATTTCCTGCGCGCTGTCCTGGCCGATCTTCATCGGCTATCTGTCGGGCGCCAATGTCGCGACGGTCACGCCGGTGCTCCACTGGATCACCAGCGGCGACATGTCGGTCGACTGGGCGCTGCGCGTCGACTCGCTGACCGCGATCATGCTGGTGGTCATCACCAGCGTCTCGGCGCTCGTCCACCTCTATAGCTGGGGCTATATGAGCGAGGAGCCGGATCAGCCGCGCTTCTTCGCCTATCTCTGCCTCTTCACCTTCGCGATGCTGATGCTCGTGACGGCGGACAATCTGGTCCAGATGTTCTTCGGCTGGGAAGGCGTGGGTCTCGCGTCCTACCTGCTGATCGGCTTCTGGTTCCGTAAGCCGTCGGCCAACGCGGCCGCGATCAAGGCGTTCGTCGTCAACCGCGTCGGCGACCTGGGCTTCATGCTCGGCATCTTCGGCACCTTCCTGGTGTTCAAGACGGTGTCGATCCCCGAAATCCTGGCGGCCGCGCCGACCATGGCGGGGTCGACCATCGGGTTCCTCGGCTATCGCTTCGACACGATGACCGTGCTCTGCCTGCTGCTGTTCGTCGGTGCGATGGGCAAGTCGGCGCAGCTGGGTCTCCACACCTGGCTGCCGGACGCGATGGAAGGCCCGACCCCGGTGTCGGCGCTGATCCACGCCGCGACCATGGTGACTGCGGGCGTGTTCATGGTGTGCCGCCTGTCGCCGATGTTCGAGACGTCGCCGACCGCGTTGGGCGTGATCACCGTGATTGGTGCATGCACCTGCTTCTTCGCCGCGACCGTCGGCACGGTGCAGACCGACATCAAGCGCGTCATCGCCTATTCGACCTGTTCGCAGCTGGGCTATATGTTCTTCGCGGCCGGCGTCGGCGCGTATGGCGCGGCGATGTTCCACCTGTTCACCCACGCCTTCTTCAAGGCGCTGCTGTTCCTGGGGGCCGGCTCGGTGATCCATGCGATGCATCACGAGCAGGACATGCGCTATTATGGTGGCCTGCGCCGCCACATCCCGCTCACCTTCTGGGCGATGATGATGGGCACGCTGGCGATCACCGGCGTCGGTATCCCGGCTCTGTTCGGCAATCCGATGGCGTTCGGTTTTGCGGGCTTCCACTCGAAGGACGCGATCATCGAGGTCGCCTATGCGGGTGGTTCGGGCTTCGCGTTCTGGGCGGGCGTGATCGCCGCGCTGCTGACCAGCTTCTATTCGTGGCGCCTGATGTTCCTGACCTTCTGGGGCAAGCCGCGCTGGACCGGGTCGGAGCATATCCAGCACGCGCTGCACGACGCGCATGGCCATGGCCATGACGATCATGCGCACGGGGCGGCTCATGATGCGCACCACAATGACGCGCATTCGGAAGATGCCGGTCATGAGCCGCACGTCCACAGCGCGGGCCATGCCGATATGCCCGAGGGCACCGGCGGCTATCACCCGCATGAAAGCCCGCTGGTCATGCTGATCCCGCTGATCGTCCTGTCGATCGGCGCGATCGCGGCGGGCTTCGTCTTCCACGGCTGGTTCATCGAGCCGGAGGCGGGCGAGAGCTATTGGAAGGGCGCGATCGCCTTCAATGAGCACCTCATGCACTCGATGCACGGCGTGCCGGTGTGGGTGAAGCTGTCGGCGACGGTGGTGATGCTGCTCGGTCTGCTGACCGCGTATCTGACCTATATCCGTGCGCCGGAATTCCCGGCCAAGTTCGCGGACCAGTTCCGCATCCTGTACCGCTTCCTCCTCAACAAATGGTATTTCGACGAGATCTACCATTTCCTCTTCGTGCGCCCCGCCTTCGCGATCGGCCGGTTCCTGTGGCACCGTGGCGACGAGAAGACGATCGACCGCTTCGGCCCCAACGGCGTTGCCTGGCTTATCCAGCAAGGCAGCAAGGGTGCGGCGCGCTTCCAGACGGGATACCTCTACAGCTATGCGTTCGTCATGTTGATCGGCCTGACCGCGGCCGTCACCTGGGCCATTTTGGGTTGATCGCGTGATGCAGGGCTTCCCGATCCTCTCCGTCATGCTGGCGGTCCCGGCTGTTGCCGCGATCGCCTGCCTCTTCCTCAACGCGCAGGGCGCGCGCATGCTGGCGCTGGCCGCCACGCTGGTCGACTTCGTCCTGGGCATCGTGCTCTGGACGCAGTTCGACGTGGGCGGCGCGCAGTGGCAGTTCGTCGAACATGCCCCCGGCATTTTCGGTCCGTTCGGCTGGTCGCTCGGCATCGACGGCTTCGCGCTGCTGCTGATCATGCTCAGCGTGTTCCTGATGCCCATCTGCATCGGCGCGAGCTGGCGCGCGATCGACAAGCGCGTTCCCGAATATATGGGGCTGTTCCTGTTCACCGAGGTGCTGATGATCGGCACCTTCGCGGCGCAGGACCTGTTCCTCTTCTACGTCTTCTTCGAAGCCGGCCTGATCCCGATGTATCTGATCATCGGCATCTGGGGCGGGGCGAACCGCATCTACGCGTCGTACAAGTTCTTCCTGTACACGCTGCTCGGCTCGCTCCTCATGTTCGTCGCGATGCTCTATATGGCACGCACGGCGGGCACGACGTCGATCCCGGCGCTTCTCGCCTATGACTTCCCGGCCTCGGTCCAGACCTGGCTGTGGATCGCCTTCTTCGCCTCGTTCGCGGTCAAGATGCCGATGTGGCCGGTCCACACCTGGCTTCCCGACGCACACGTGCAGGCCCCGACGGCGGGTTCGGTCATTCTGGCGGGCGTGCTGCTGAAGCTGGGCGGCTATGGCTTCCTGCGCTTCCTGCTGCCTATGTTCCCGGAGGCGAGCGGGCAGCTGACCTGGCTGATCTTCGCGCTGTCGGCGGTGGCGGTGATCTATGCCTCGCTGGTCGCGCTGGTGCAGTCCGACATGAAGAAGCTGATCGCCTATTCGTCGGTCGCGCACATGGCGATCGTGACCATCGGCCTCTATGCCTTCAACCAACAGGGCATCGAAGGCGCGATGATCATGATGCTCAGCCATGGTCTGGTGTCGGGCGCGCTCTTCCTGTGCGTCGGCGTCATCTACGACCGGCTGCACACCCGTGAGATCGCGCGCTATGGCGGGCTGTCGATCAACATGCCGAAATACGCCGTGTTCTTCCTGTTCTTCACCATGGCGTCGATCGGTCTGCCGGGCACCAGCGGCTTCGTCGCCGAGTTCCTGTCGCTGATGGGTACCTATCAGGTGTCGACCTGGACCGCGCTGCTCTGCACCACGGGCATCATCCTGGGTGCGGCGTATATGCTCTATCTCTACCGGCGGATCGCTTATGGCGAGATCAAGTCGGATGAGGTGGCGGCGATGCCCGACATGTCGGCGCGCGAGCTCTGGCTGCTGGCCCCGATCGCGGCGGTGACTTTGTGGATGGGCGTCTATCCGGAAAGCTTCCTGGCGCCGATGCGCAAGGACGTGACGATCCTGCTCCAGCGGATCGACCGGGCCAACCCCGGTTCGGACAGCCGCCCCACCGCCGGTAATCCGGCGCTGGTCACCACCCATGCCCCTGAGCACCAAGCTGCGCACGGGGAGGCGCACTGATGAGCTATTCGTTGAACCTCTTGATGGTCCTGCCCGAGCTGGTGCTGACCCTCGGCGCGATCGCGCTGATGCTCGTCGCCGCCTGGGGCGGAACCGCCTCGACGCGCGGGATCTCCATTGCGGCGGTGTTCGTGCTGGCGGGGGCGATGGTCGCGCTCGCCGGTCCGGCGACCACGGGCGGGCTGGCCTTTGGCGGGCTGTACCGGGCGGATGCCTTTGCCGGTTTCGCCAAGGTCCTGATCTATCTGGCGACCGCGGTGGCGATCATCATGGCGCCGCGCTTCTTCGCCCGCTCGCCGGGTGAGGATCTGCGTCCCGAATATCCGATCCTGATGCTGCTTTCGTCGGTCGGCATGGGCATGATGGTGTCGGCGGGCGACCTGCTGACGCTCTATGTCGGTCTGGAGCTGCAGAGCCTGTCGGCCTATGTGCTGGCCAGCTTCATGCGGCGCGATGGCCGCTCGGCCGAAGCGGGTCTGAAGTATTTCGTGCTGGGCGCGCTGGCTTCGGGCATCCTGCTCTACGGCATTTCGCTCGTCTATGGCTTCACCGGCTCGACAGACTTCGCGCAGATCGCAGGCGCCTATGGCCGTGACGCGGCGATGGGCACGCGCTCGCTGGGCCTGATGTTCGGCCTGGTGTTTGTGTTCGCAGGCCTCGCGTTCAAGATGTCGGCGGTGCCGTTCCACATGTGGACCCCGGACGTCTATGAGGGCGCGCCGACCCCGGTGACCGCCTTCTTCGCCTCGGCCCCCAAGGTCGCGGCGATGGCGCTGGCGATCCGCGTCGCGGTCGAGGCCATGGGCTCGGCGGTGCAGCAGTGGCAGCAGATCGTGACCTTCGCCGCGCTGGCGTCGATCATCCTGGGTGCGGTCGCGGCCATCGGCCAGACCAACATTAAGCGGCTGCTGGCCTATTCGTCGATCAACAATGTCGGCTTCGCGCTGATCGGTCTGGCGGCCGGCACGGCGCAGGGCGTCGCGGCGGTGCTGACCTATCTGACCATCTACGTTATCATGACGCTGGGTGCGTTCCTGATCGTGATCCGCATGCGCGACGAGCAGGGCAATCCCATGGAGTCGATCGCCAGCCTGTCGGGTCTGTCCCGCACGCGTCCGGCACTCGCCTGGGCGATGGCCTTCTTCATGTTCTCGGTCGCGGGCATTCCGCCGCTGCTCGGCTTCTATGCCAAGTTCGCGGTGTTCAACGCGGCGGTCGCGGCGGGGCTGTTCCCGCTGGCGGTGATCGGTGTCGTCGCCTCGGTGATCGGTGCCTATTATTATCTCCGCATCGTCAAGACGATGTTCTTCGACGAGCCCGTCGGGGCCTGGGACAATAGCGATGCGCAGCCGGTCGAGAATGGCCTGATCGCGCTGTCGGCGCTGTTCGTCTCGCCGGTCGGCTATCTGCTGATCCCGGTGCTGGGCGCCTGGTCGCTCGCGGCGGCGCGGGCTCTGTTCTGAGCCGAGTGCTGCACGTCCCGGAAACGGGATCGACCAATGCCGATCTTCGCCAGCTTGCGGAAGCGGGCGGCGAAGACGGTCTTTGGCTCCGCGCCGACCGCCAGACGGCGGGGCGCGGACGCCAGGGGCGGGACTGGTCCTCGCCCATCGGCAATTATTACGGATCGACGCTGGTGCGGTTGCAGCCGGGCGATCCGAGCCCCGCGACGCTGGCGCTGGTCGCTGCGGTGGCGATCGAGGAGGCGGTGCGATCCTGCCTCCCCGCGATCGAAGACCGGCTTCGCCTCAAATGGCCCAACGACCTGCTGATCGACGGCGCCAAGCTGTCCGGCATATTGCTGGAGCGGGTGGGGGACGCGGTCATCATCGGCATGGGCATCAACCTGGCCTCCGCGCCCGACCTGCCCGACCGGGCGACGACGTCACTTGCGGCCCAGGGCGCAGCGGTCGGCGTGGCGGCGATGCAGGACCGGCTGTCCGAAGCCATGGCCTGCTGGGTCGAGGCGTGGCGGACCTGGGGTCTGTCCGCCGTGACCGCGCGCTGGGAGTCGCGGGCGCATCCGCGTGGCACGCCCTTGAATGCCCGCTTGCCCGACGGGCAGAGCCTGGACGGCGTCTTCGACGGGCTGGCGGGGGACGGGGCTTTACGGCTCGGCTTGGCGGATGGCTCGGTGCATGTCATCCATGCCGGTGATATTTTCCTGATCTGAAGGACCCCCATGCTGCTTGCGATCGATGCCGGGAACACGAATGTGGTCTTCGCGCTGCTCGAAGGGCGGACGATCAGGGGCCGCTGGCGGATCGCGACCGATCCGCGTCGGACCGGCGACGAATATGCGGTCTGGATCAACCAGTTGCTCGCACTGGAAGGCTATGCGCGCGAGGATGTGACTGGCGTCATCATCGCGACCGTGGTGCCGCGCGCGCTCCACAATCTGGAAGTGCTGGCGCAGAAATATTTCAAGGTCGACCCGCTGATCGCCGGTCGCGGCGCCGCCGAATGGGGCATAGAGATCGACGTCAACGAGCCCGCCTCGCTGGGTGCGGACCGCGCGGTGAACACCATTGCGGCGCACGCGCTCTATCCCGGCGATCTGATCACCATCGATTTCGGCACTGCGACAACCTTCGACATCAGCGATTATCAGGGCGCCTATAAGGGCGGGATCATCGCGCCGGGCATCAACCTGTCGCTCGACGCGCTCGTCACCGCCGCCGCCAAGCTGCCGCGTATCGCGATCGAGGCGCCGGAAAGCCGCAATGTCATCGGCCGCAACACGGTCGACCAGATGCATATCGGCATCTTCTGGGGCTATGTCGCGATGATCGAGGGGCTGGTCGCGCGATTGAAGGCGCAGGTCGGGCGGCCGGTCAAGGTGCTCGCGACCGGCGGTCTCGCCGCGCTGCTGAGCCCGCATACCGACGTATTCGATCATATCGAACCCGATCTGACCATTCAGGGGCTGGCGATCCTGTGGGAACGCGCCCATATTCGGTAATAAGAGTTTCGGATCGTGCAGCCCGCGAAATGCCGCAGGGCGCATGGTTCGTGGAGAGATGACCGCGCCCTGACCGGCGCACCCCTATCGCCCCGGACCCGCTTTCAGCGGGATGGGCGCTCATTGTCAGGAAGTGAATGACTCCCAAGAAAGAATTGCTGTTCTGCGCGCTCGGTGGCTCGGGCGAAATCGGCATGAACGTGAACCTGTACGGCACCGAAGGCAAATGGGTGATGGTCGATTGCGGCATCACCTTCGCCGATCCGGCCTATCCCGGCATCGACGTGATCCTGCCCGACCTGTCCTTCATCGAGGACCGGCTGGACGATCTGGTCGGCATCGTGCTGACCCATGGGCATGAAGATCATATCGGTGCGCTGCCCTATCTGGCCGAAGATCTGGGCGTGCCGATCTATGCCACCGCCTTCACCGCCGGGCTGGTCCGTGGCAAGCTGGAGGAAGAGGGCAGCGCCAGCCGCGTCAAGCTGCGCGTGATGGAGGCGGGCAAGGCGTTCGAGGTCGGCCCGTTCGACTTCACCTTCGTTCCGCTGTCGCACTCGATCCCCGAGGCCAATGCGCTGCTGATCGAGACCGCTGTCGGCCGCGTGTTCCACACCGGCGACTGGAAGATCGACCCGACCCCGGTGATCGGCAAGCCCGCCAGCCCGGCGCAGCTGTCGTCGATCGGTGACCGGGGTGTCGACATCCTGGTCTGCGATTCGACCAACGCCTTCAACACCGAAGCCTCGGGCTCGGAAGCCAGCGTTCGTCCGGGCATCGCCGAGACGGTCGCCAAGGCCAAGGGCCGGGTGGTCGTCACCACCTTTGCCTCCAATGCCGCACGGCTGGTGACGCTGGGCGAGGTGGCCAAGGAGACCGGGCGCAAGCTGTGCGTCACCGGCCGCTCGCTCGACCGGATCCTGAAGGTCGGCAAGGCCTGTGGCTACTTCAAGGGCTTCCCCGAAACGGTCGATCCCGAAACCGCGATGCGGCTCCCCAAGGACCGCGTGCTGATCGTCGCGACCGGCGGGCAGGGCGAGCCGCGCGCCGCGCTGTCGCGCATCGCCGAGGGTAGCCATACGATCCGCCTCGACACGGGCGATACGGTGATCTTCTCCGCGCGCCAGATTCCGGGCAACGAGACCGCGGTCGGTCGTATCCAGAACATCCTGGCGGGCAAGGGCGTCCGCATGGTCACCGAGCGCCAGGCGCATGTCCATGTGTCGGGCCATCCCGGTCAGCCCGAACTGGCCCAGATGTACAAGTGGCTGCGCCCCCGCACGCTGATGCCGGTGCATGGCGAGATGCGGCACATGATGGAACATGCCCGCTTCGCGACGACGCAGGGCGTGCCGCAGACGCTGGTCCAGTCGGACGGCGACATCGTCCGACTGCTGCCGGGCAACGCAACCAAGATCGGCAACGCGCCGGTCGGCCGTCTGGTGCTGGACGGCGACGTGATCCTGCCCTCGGACGGGTCGACGATGAACGAGCGCCGCAAGCTGGCGATCAACGGCCAGATTTCGGTCGGCGTCGCGGTCGCCAAGGGGCGGCTGGTCGGCAGCCCGCAGGTGCGGGTGCAGGGCGTGCCCGTCGAGGACGAGCGCGATGCCTTCATCGCCGAAGCGGTGGCCGCCGCCGCCAAGGCGGTGGACGGCCCGCGCCGCGCCACCGACAAGCTGCGCGAGGATATTCGCCTGTCGGTGCGGCGGGTCGCGACCCGCTGGACCGGCAAGAAGCCGATCGTCGACGTCCTCCTGATCGAGGGCTGATGGCATGCACTGGACGTCGGCGCTTGCGATCTACGTCCTGTTCTGGTTCCTGTCGGTGTTCCTGGTCCTGCCCTTCGGGGTCAGGACCGCGCATGAGGCCGGGGAGGCGCACATCCCCGGCACCGCCGAAAGCGCCCCGCACGTCTTTGCCGTCGGGCGCTTCCTGCGGCGCACGACGATCACCGCGACGGTGATGTTCGCGCTGTTCTATCTCAACTACGTCTATGGCTGGATCACCGCCGATATGCTCGATTGGAGCGGGATGAGCCGGGGCCTCTGAGTCTGGTTTGGCCGGTGGCCGTGGCGATGCGTGGCCTTCGACTTCGCTCAGGCTGAACGGAGGTCGGGATAGGACGCGGGGCGGTGTTGGCACCTCCGTTCGCACGGAGCGAAGTCGAAGGCCACGCGGCCAGGCTACGCGCCCGTTCCCGCCTACCGCAGCCGCTCGATCGCTTGGGCCAGCGCGACATAGAGCTTGCCCATATCCGACGACAGCAGGGTCACGCCCAGCGGCGATCCGTCCCGCTGGGCCAGCACGCCGCGCAGCATCGCCTCGAAATCGTGGATGTAGCGGTTCACATGCTCACGGAATTTAAGGTCGTCGTCATACAGCTCGGCGATATCGCGCGCCTGATGCGAGTCGAGGATGCGCACCGCGCGCCGGGTGAAGACGCCGCGATCCCCCTTAAGATAGGCCGCCCAGGCGCTGTCGGTGACCTCGGGTGCATAGATTTTGGCGATGTCGATCGACGCCGAATTGAGCGATTCGACCAGCAGCGACGCGCGGCGGGCGAAGCTGTCGCGGTCGGCCTCTTCCCGCTCGGTGCGGGCCTCCTCGATCCGGTTTTCGACCAGGGCCGTCTTCTCGGCGATCTGCTCGGCCTGGCGGGCCAGCCTTTCGGTGGCGCGAGTGGCGGCCTCGACCGCGCCCTGCGTCGCCTCGACGATGGCGTGGACCTGACG
Organism: Sphingomonas sp. 1185; assembly: GCF_040544655.1. NCBI lineage: Bacteria > Pseudomonadati > Pseudomonadota > Alphaproteobacteria > Sphingomonadales > Sphingomonadaceae > Sphingomonas > Sphingomonas sp. 1185. Next base: position 16,610 of record NZ_JBEPKL010000008.1, on the reverse strand, counting down.
CTCGACGGTGTCGCCGGTCGCGCGGCGCATCGCCTCGGCACTGGCGATCTCCAGCGCATGGGCGGCTTGGGGAATGACCTCGGCCAGCGTCTCGCGGGCGCTTTCCGCCGCGGTCGCCGCCGTCTCGCGAACGCGCAGCAGCGCATCGACCAGCTTGGGCGCGGCTTCGTCGGCGAAGCGGTGCGAGCGGTCGATCGTCTCGTCGACCATCATGCCCAACGCATCGGCCTTCGCACGGCCGGTCGACAGCGTCTCGATCAGCGACCCCGACAGCGTTTCCAGCGTCTGGCGCTGTTCGGCGATGACGTCGGCGATGGCGGCGATCGCCTCATGCGTGCTCTCGGCCGCCGCGACCAGCGCGAGCAGCTCGGGCTTGGTCTCGACCACGACCTCATGGCTGGCGTGCATCCGCTGGTCGAGCCGGCCCAGCGCCTCGGGCAGCGTCTCGTCGATCTCGCGCGCGGCGGCGTCGAGCGCGATCAGCAGCGTTTCGGTGGTGGCGATGACGCGGTTGGCCATCGTCTCGCCCGCTTCCAGCGCGCCGGTCATCGCATCCGCCGATCCGCCGAGCGCGCTGATCGAGGCGGCCAGCATCTGCGACTTTTCGGTGCCCTGGGTGTGAAGCACGGCCATGCGCGCCTCCACCCGGTCGAGCTGCGCGTCCAGCGCGTCGATCATCGCTTCGCCCGCGATCCGCTGCCCCTCCAGCTCGGCGGTTAGGCGGGCAATGGCCTGGTCGACGCTTCCCACCCGCTCGGCCAGCGCGTCGGCGCTATCGCGTGCGGCGCTTTCGAGCGCGGCCTGATTGGCGCCGACCATCGCCAGCATCGCGTCACCCTGTGCGGCGATGCCCTTGCGCGACTGGTCGATCGCCTCGGCGGTGCGGTCGAGCAGCGCGTCGATCGTCGTCGCGACGCTGGCCGTCACCGTTTCCAGATGCGCGCTGGCGGTCCGGCTGGTCGCCTCCATCTGTTCGATATGGGTCGCCAGACGCTGTGCCGCGCCGCTGGCGATGGTGTCCGCATCCTGCCCCCGGCGGCCCAGCGCGACCAGTTGCGCATCGAGCGCGGCGGCATGGCTTTCGGCCGATCGCGCCGCCTCGGCCATGCGGTCGCCCGCCTCGCCGACCTCGTCGACGGCGCGGGGCAGCGCGTCGAGCAGGTGCGCAAGCGAGGCCTGGCTGGTCCCGGCGACATCGCTCAGCACGCGGCCATGCGCTTCGACCATCTGGATATCGTCGGACAGGTCGCGCGCGATCGCGTTGAACCGGGTTTCGGCGGCCTGCGCCATTTCGCCCAGCGCGATCGCCTGTGCCGACAATTCGGATCGATTGGCCTCCAGCGCGCGCCCGATCATCCCGACCGCACGCTCCAGCGCCATCGCCTCGCGGCGCATGTCATGCGCGGTCATCGCGAAACGCCGCTGCTCGGCAGAGCTGCTGCGCTGGGCGAGCAGCCACAGGATCGCGATCAGGATCGGGCCGGCCAGCGCCAGCGTGGCGAACGAGGCCAGCCCCTCGGCCGACGGGGCGTTCGCGCCCAGCAGTCCCCATGCCAGCATGCCGCCGAACCATAGCACCGACGCCCCGATCGCCAGGATCATCGGCCAGCGCGGGGCGGGTTCCTCGGGCGGGGGCAGGGGGCCGTCGTCCAGCCACGGGCTGGCGGGCGGCGCCGCCACGGGCTCGGCAAAGACCGGATCATAGCGCCCGTCATGGCTTTCCACGTCGGCGATATCCGGCCTGTCCTGACGCTCCGCGCGCATATCCACGATCATCCGAGCCCCCGTGTCACAATGGGTCGGTTTATCACGTTTGCCGACGGCAGAAAGTCATTTGCGCTGTTCCGTGTCGTGGGCAATCCGGGTAAGCGGCCATGAATGACCTATGAACACGGAACAATCGATTCCGCGCTGGCGGCGGTGGCCGGTGATGAGCCTGCGGTGATCCAGGATTTGCGCCGGGCCTTTGTCGACGGCGTAAACCATGCGGTGGAAACGCTGCACGCGGCAGAGGGCGGGCAGGGGTGGCGCGAGGCGGCGCTTCGCCTGAAGGGGCTGGCGGCCAGCGTCAATGCGCTGCCGCTGATGACGCTGGCCGCGCAGGCGGCGACGCGCGATGCGCCCGATGCCGAACTGCTCGTCCGGATCGGCGAGGTCGTCGCGCGGCTCTGACGCCCGCGCCGATCCGTTCATCGGCGCTCGGGGCTGGCATGGGCCGCGCCAAGCGCCTAACAGCGGGCGATGTTATCCGGCCTTTTATTCGCGATTGACGATGCCGACGACCGTCCCGGACGGTTGACGGCCACCTTGCCGTTCGCGGGCGTGACCCTGATCGAGTATCAGGCGCGGCTGCTGATCGCGGCGGGGGCGGCGCAGATCATCATCGTCGTCGCGCGCCTGACCCCCGAATTGCTCGGCGCAATCGCCCGAATCGCACAGCGTGGCGTGGTGGTCGACACGGTGCGCAGCGCGGTCGAGGCGGCGGAAAAGCTGCATCCGCTCTCGCGCCTGGTCGTGCTGGCGGACGGGCTGATCACCACCGAGGACACGATCGCGCATGTCCTGCGCGACACCGGCCACGACGCGCTGATGGTCGTGCCCGAGGCGGGGGCCGAGCCGGGGCTGGAGCGGGTCGGCAGCCAGATGGCCTGGGCGGGGGTCGCGCGGCTCGATCCGCGTCGCGTCGCCGAGGTGGCCGCGCTGCCGCGCGACTATGATCTGCAATCGACGCTGCTCCGCCTCGCCGCGCAGGCGCGGGCGACGCATATCCTGCTGCCCGCCGATGCGGAGAAGGCCGGGCACGGCATCGTCCACCGCGCCGAGACGCTGGACGCGCGGGGGCGGGCGGTCGTCGCGCGGCTGGTGTCGGGGCGGCGGAGCTGGTTCGATCGCTATATCCTGGCGCCGATCGCCCGGCTGGCGCTGCCCCGGCTGGTCGAACGCTCGGTGCCCGCCCATGTCGCGGGCGGGGTCGGGGGCGGCGCCGGGCTGCTCGGGCTGATCCTGATCCTGACGGGCTTTCCGGGGCTTGGCCTGTTCCTGGCGATGATCGGCACGCTGGGGCTGGGGCTGGGCGAGACGCTGGCGGGGTTGCGCGACGAACAGGGGGCAGCGCGCGCGCTGTCGGCCGCGATCGCGGTGCTGACGGCGCTCGCCATCATGGCGCTGGGGTGGCAGCATTACCGGGCCTGGGCCGACGATCTGGGGCTGGCCATGGCGCTGGTGCTGGTCGTCCTCGGCATACTGGCGGAGCGCGCCGCGCTTTATCGTTTCCGCCGCCGCTGGTGGGCGAGCCCGCCCGCCTATCTGCTGGTGATCCTGCCCGCCACGCTGCTCGGCATCGGCCTGTGGGGGCTGGTGCTGGCCAGCATCTATGCGATTGCGACCCTGGCGTCCGCAATCGAGACATTACGCGCGCAAGTTTAGTGTCGCATTAAGATCAAACGGGTTAGCGGTTCGGAATGGCGGTCGACCCGGACCCTTATCATGCCGTGCATTGGCAGGGCGCGCGATTGTCCGCGCGGGTCGCCTCGGCGCGCGCGCGCGATACGCGGCGGCGGCGGGCGGCGCTGGTCGATCTCGCGCTGGATGACGATGGTCGGTTGAGCGAACGCATCCGGCTGACCGTGATCGCGCGGCTGCACGATCTGGTCGAGGGGGTGGCGCGCGACCTGCGGCACCAGGCGGGGCTGTATATGGAGGGCGAGGTCGCATGGCGCAGCCCCGTGGCCGCCACCGTCGAGCGGCTGCGCCGGGCCGGGCTGCTCGCCGATCCCGAACTGGTGACCGAACTTGTCGCGCAACTGCGCCAGCGGCTGCTGGCCGACGCCCTGCCGACCGAAGCGCTGGCGAGCGACGGCACGAGCCTGCTCGTACGGCTGGCCGAGGCACCCGACCCCAATGTCTCCGATGCCGCGCGGGCGGTGCTGCTGGCCGAGGGGGCGAGCCGGGCGGCCGGGCAGGGGGGCGTCGCACCCTGTCTGCCCGAAGCGCTTCACCGCCAGCTGGTCTGGACCGTGGCCGCCGCGCTGCGTGATGGTGACGACCCCACGCTCGACCGCGCGCTGACGCTGGCGGCGGATCATCTGCTGGCGGCGCAGGCGGACGGGATTCGGCCGGACGTGGCGGCGCGTCGCCTGGCGGCGGCGATCGATGCGCGGGCCGGGGAATTGCCCGATCTGCTGGTCGAAAGTCTGTCCGACCGGCAACTGGGCCTGTTCATCGCCTTTCTCGCGCGCGGGACGGGCATCGACGATGCCGATATGCGCGACATCGTGCTGGAGCCGGAGGGGGATCGCCTCTGGCTGGTACTGCGCGCGCTCGACATGAACCGGGCGACGCTGGGACGGATCGGGCTGGCGCTGAGCGAGGCGGATGGCGCCCGCGATATCGAGGGGTTCGCCGACGCGCTGGACGCGATCATGACGGTGACGGCCGAGGATGCCAGGCGTGCGCTCGCGCCGCTGACCCTGCCGCGCGGGTTTCGCGAGGCGATCGACCGGCTGGACGGGGCTGTCCGCCGGTGAGCGCGATGAGCGGCCCCGGCGAATCGATGGTGGCGCGCGCCATTCTGGATGGCAGCGACCGTATCCTGTCGGCCGACCCGCCGATCGAGCTGCTGCACATCCGCGCGGGCGGCGACTCGTCGGACCGGCTGGCGGTGGCGCCGATCGCAAGGATCGCCCGACTCGCACGGCGGCTGGGCGTCGCGGTGTCGCGCCGGGTCGTCGTCGCCGATGACGAGGGCGATCTGGACCTCTGGGTCCAGGCCCGGCCCGAGACGGGGCAGATCCGGCTGAGCGTCAGCGGCTGGCGCGACCGGGCGGCGTGGAAGCCGCGCGCGACGCCCCCCGATTATGCGACGGCGGGTGCCGACTTCCGCTGGGAAACCGACGCCGCGCTGCGTCTGACATTCCTTTCGCCCGAAGCTGGCCTGCATCATGGCATCGACGCCGCCGCGCTGCTGGGGCGTCCGCTCAGCGCGCTGTTCGCCTTCGATACCGGCGAGGCGGGGTTGTTCAACGAGGCGGCCCCGCTCGACGGACGGGGCGCGCGGCTGGTGCCGACCGATGCGGCGGTCCGGCTGTCGGCGGCGGTGCGCCATGACGGGATGGGCGGCATAGCGGGGCTGATCGGCGCGACCTATCTGGTCGATCCGGAGGGCGGGGACGAGGATCCGGCCGCCATGCTGGGCGATCCGCCGCTGACCGAGAGCTTCACCGCCGGGCTGGACCGTGCGCTGCGCACGCCGCTGGCGCGGATCGTCGCCAATGCCGACAGCATCGCCGCACGGGCGGACGGGCCGATCGCGGCCGATTATGCCGAATATGCCAGCGACATCGCGCATGCCGGTCGGCATCTGCTTGGGCTGGTCGACAATCTGGTCGAGTTGCAGGCGGTCGAGCAGCCCGATTTCACGCTGCCCGCCATGCCGATGGACCTGGCCGACGTCGCCCGCCGGGCGGCCGGGCTGCTCGCGGTTCGCGCCGATGCGGCGGGGGTCCGGGTGCGCCGCCCCGATCCGGCGGAGACCATGCCCGCGACCGGCGATTTCGGCCGTTCGCTCCAGATCCTGATCAACCTGATCGGCAATGCGCTGCGCTATTCGCCGGAAGGCGGCGAGGTGGTCATCGGCGTCACGCGCGAGGAGGAATGGGCTCTGGTCCGCGTCACCGACCAGGGCAAGGGGATCGCCCCCGAGGATCAGCGGCGCATCTTCGAGAAGTTCGAGCGGGTCGATCCGTCCGAGCCCGGCGGCAATGGCCTGGGCCTCTATATCGCCCGCCGTCTGGCGCGCGCGATGGGGGGCGACCTGAGCGTCGAGAGCGTGCCGGGCGAGGGTGCGACCTTCACCTTCGGGCTGCGCGCCCAATAAAAAGGGCTCCCGAAGGAGCCCTTTCCTGTCGTCGCTATCCATTCAGCGCCGCCGCCGGGGCAGCCTGCGCGCGATCAGGATCATCAGCAATCCCGCCACCGCGACAAAGGCCCCGCGATCGGCCCACTGGCCCTGGCCGAGCATGAAGCTCTGTTCGGGCCAGTGGATATAGCCCAGCCCCTGACCGATCCATAAAAGCCCGGTCAGCGTCAGCATGACACCGATGGCGATCAGGATCGGCCGGAACCGGTTCATGGCTTAGCGCTGCTCGACCGGAACGTACGAACGCTGCGTCGGGCCGGTGTACAGCTGACGCGGGCGGCCGATCTTCTGGTCGGGATCGGTGATCATCTCGTTCCACTGCGCGACCCAGCCGACGGTGCGGGCGAGCGCGAACAGAACGGTGAACATCTCGGTCGGGAAGCCGATCGCCGACAGGATCACGCCCGAATAGAAGTCGACGTTCGGGAACAGCTTCTTCTCGACGAAATAATCGTCGCTCAGCGCGATCTCTTCGAGGCGGAGCGCCGTCTCGAACAGCGGATCGTTGACCTTCAGCGCGTCGAACACTTCGCGCACGGTCTTCTGCATCACGGTCGCGCGCGGATCGTAGTTCTTGTACACGCGGTGACCGAAGCCCATCAGGCGGAACGGATCATTCTTGTCCTTGGCGCGCGCGATGAATTCGGGGATGCGATCGGGCGTGCCGATCTCGCGCAGCATGTTGAGCGCGGCTTCGTTCGCGCCGCCATGCGCCGGGCCCCAGAGGCAGGCGATACCCGCCGCGATGCAGGCGAACGGATTGGCGCCCGACGAGCCCGCCAGACGGACGGTCGAGGTCGAGGCGTTCTGCTCGTGATCGGCGTGCAGGATGAAGATGCGGTCCATCGCCTTTTCGACGGCCGGGTTCACCTCATACGGCTCGGCGGGGACGCCGAAGGTCATGCGCAGGAAGTTGCCGGTGTAGGACAGCGAGTTGTCCGGGTACAGGAAGGGCTGGCCCACGCTGTACTTGTACGCCATCGCCGCGATCGTCGGGATCTTGGCGATCAGGCGGTGCGAGGCGATGGTGCGCTGCACCGGGTCATGGATGTCGGTCGAGTCGTGATAAAAGGCCGACAGCGCGCCGACCACGCCGCACATGATCGCCATCGGGTGCGCGTCGCGGCGGAAGCCACGGAAGAACGCCGCCAGCTGCTCATGCACCATGGTGTGGCGCGTGATGGTGTTGGTGAAACCCGACAGCTCGTCCTGGTTCGGCAGTTCGCCGTTCAGCAGCAGATAGGCGACTTCCATGAAGCTGCTATTCTCGGCCAGCTCGCCGATCGGATAGCCGCGATGGAGCAGCACGCCCTCGTCGCCGTCGATATAGGTCAGCTCCGACCGGCACGAGGCGGTCGAGGTGAAGCCGGGGTCATAGGTGAACGCGCCGGTCTGTGCATAGAGCTTGCGGATATCGACCACGTCCGGGCCGATCGAACCCGACATGACCGGATAGTCGAACTCTTTGCCTGCGATGTTGAATTTCGCGGTGTCGCTCATGCTCAATTATCCTTCCTATCTGCGGTCATCTGGTCCGCGATCCGACCCAGGCTTTCTTCACGGCCCAACAGGCTGAGCACGTCGAAGATCCCCGGTGACGTCTTGCGTCCGGTCAAGGCAGCGCGGAGCGGCTGGGCGACCTGGCCGAGCTTGACGCCCTCTGCCTCGGCCACCTTGCGTACCGCGTCTTCCAAAAGCTCCGTATCCCAGTTGTGCACCGCGTCAAGCGCGGTGTGTACGGAAAAGAGAATGTGCCGTGCCTTTTCATCGAGAAGACCGGCGGCGGCATCATCCATGGTCAACGGACGGGTCGCGAAAAGGAACCGCGCGCCATCGGCCAATTCGTTCAGATTGGTGGCGCGCGGCTTCAGCGAGGGCATCGCGGCGGTCAGCAGCGCGACGTCCTCCACGCCCATGCGGCCTGCGGTCAGCGCGGCGAGGCGCGCGTCGTCGGCTTCGCGGATATAATGGCCGTTGAGATTTTCCAGCTTCTTCAGGTCGAAGCGCGACGGCGCCTTGCCCACGGCGGCGAGGTCGAACCACTTCACCGCTTCGTCCCGCGCGATGATCTCGGCATCGCCATGACCCCAGCCCAGGCGGAGCAGATAATTGTCGAGCGCTTCCGGAAGGATGCCCATCTCGTCGCGATACGCCTCGATCCCGACCGCGCCGTGACGCTTGGACAGCTTGGCGCCGTCCGATCCGTGGATCAGCGGGATATGCGCATAGATCGGCTCGGCCCAGCCCATCGCCTTGTAGATGGGCAGCTGGCGGAAGGCGTTGTTGAGGTGATCGTCGCCGCGGATGACATGGGTCACGCCCATGTCATGGTCGTCGACCACCACCGCCAGCATATAGGTCGGCGTGCCGTCCGAGCGGAGCAGGACCAGATCGTCCAGCTCGGCATTCTGCACGGTGACGCTGCCCTGCACCCGGTCCTCGATCGTGACCGCCCCTTCGCGCGGGGCGCGCAGGCGGACGACGAAGGGCTGGCCCTCGGGCGCGGTCGCGGGATCGGCGTCGCGCCAGGGCGAGCGGATGCGCAAAGGCTGCTTGGCGGCCTGCGCCGCCTCGCGCTGGGCGGCGATCTCTTCCTGCGTCATGTAGCAGCGATAGGCATGGCCCTTGGCCATCATCTCGTGCGCCACCTCGGCATGGCGGTCGGCGCGGGCGAACTGGAACACCGCCTCGCCGTCCCAATCCAGGCCCAGCCAGCGCATGCCGTCCAGGATCGCGTCGATCGCGGGCTGGGTCGAGCGGGCGCGGTCGGTATCCTCGATGCGCAGCAGGAACTTGCCGCCATTCGCCTTGGCGAACAGCCAGTTGAACAGCGCGGTGCGCGCGCCGCCGATATGGAGGAAGCCGGTCGGCGAGGGCGCGAAGCGGGTGACCACTTCGCCTGCGGCCGACCCGGTGGCGATATCATCTGTTGCGCTCAACCGCGCATACTCCCAATCATGAATTTCGATGGCCTATTCAGCCGCCGCAGCCCCTAGCATCAAGCGCGGCCCTCGCCAAATGCCGCGCTGGACGGCGTTGGAACTTTGGGCGGAACGCGAGCGGACGCAGCTGGCGCTGTGGATGCCGGTGGCCTGGGGGCTTGGCATCGCCTTGTGGTTCGTCCTGCCCGATCCGCACGGCTGGGCGGCGTTGATCTGTGTGGCGGGCGGGGTCGGGCTGGCGGCGTTCACCCTGTCCGGGGGCGGTCGCGTGACGCGCGCTATCGGCATGGCTGCGCTGCTGGTCGGCGGCGGTGCGGCGCTGGCCTGGGCGCGGGCCGAGTCGGTGGCGGCGCCGGTCCTGACCCGCCCGGTGCTCGCGACCATGACGGGCGCGGTGGAGGGCATCGACCGGCTGGCGGCGCGCGGGCTGATGCGGCTGATGCTGAAGCCGTCGAAGGCCAGCGACGGGCGCGGGCGGGCGATGACGCTGCCGCCCCATGTCCGGGTGTCGCTGCCCATCGAGGATGTCCCGGCCGGTCTGGGGCGCGGGGCGATCGTCCGCCTGCGCGCGCGACTCATGCCGCCTGCCGGACCCATTGCGCGCGGCGGCCATGACTTTGCCCGTGCCGCCTGGTTTCAGGGGATCGGCGCGACGGGGCGTGGCTTCGCGCCGGTCGAGGTCCTGCGGCCATCGAGCCGGGGGGTGGGGCTTCGCCAGCGGCTGTCGTCCCATATTTCCGCACAGATCGAGGGAAGTGTGGGTGGTATCGCAGCCGCGCTCGCAACCGGCGATGTCGGCGGCATCGGCGAGGCGGATGCCGAGGCGATGCGCCGGGCGGGGCTCGCGCATCTCCTGTCGGTCAGCGGGCTGCACATCACGGCGGTGGTCGGGATCGTCATGGTCCTGACGATCCGGCTGCTCGCGCTCTGGCCGTGGCTGGCGCTGCGTGTGCGGTTGCCGCTGGTCGGGGCGCTGGCGGGTGCGGTCGCGGCGATCGGCTATACCGCGCTGACGGGGGCGGAGGTGCCGACGATCCGGTCCTGTGTCGCCGCCATGCTGGTGCTGGCGGCGCTGGCGCTGGGACGCGAGGCGATGACGCTGCGGCTGGTTGCGGCGGGGGCGTTCATCGTGCTGCTCTTCCGGCCCGAGGCCCTGATGGGGGCGAGTTTCCAGCTGTCCTTCGCGGCGATCACCGCCATCGTCGCGCTGCACGAACATCCCGCGATGCGGCGCTGGTTCGGCCCGCATCCCGACTGGCGCTGGTCGGCGGCGCGGCAGCTGGGGGCGTTGCTCGTCACCGGGCTGGTGGTCGAGGCGGCGCTGATGCCGATCGCCATCTATCATTTCCACAAGGCGGGGCTGTACGGTGCCTTTGCCAATATCGTCGCCATTCCCTGGACGACCTTTGTCGCCATGCCGCTGGAGATGCTGGCGCTGCTGCTCGATCCCGTGGGGCTGGGCGCGCCCTTCTGGTGGCTGCTCGGTCATGCGCTGGGGGCGCTGCTCTGGCTGGCGCGGCAGGTGGCGGCGATGCCGGGGGCAGTGATGGCGCTGCCGGTCGCGCCGGACGGGGCCTTCGCCGTGACGATCCTTGGCGGACTCTGGGTGGCGCTGTGGCGGACGCGGTGGCGATGGCTGGGCGTGCCGGGCGTGGCGATCGGCGTGATCGCCATGCTGGCCGCGCCTGTGCCCGACCTGATCGTGACCGGCGACGGTCGCCATGCCGCGATCCGCACCGGCGGCGGCATGGCGCTGCTGCGGGAGCGGGCGGGGGATTATGTCCGCAATGCGCTATCCGAAATCGGCGGCAGCGACGATGCACCGCTCGCGCTGGTCGACCAGGCGGAGGCGCGGTGCGGCGCCGATATCTGCCTGACCCGGATCATGCGGGACGAGCGCGTCTGGCGGGTGGCGGCGACCCGGAGCGGCTATACGCTGCCCTGGGCCAGCCTGATCGCGCTGTGCGACCGCGTCGACATCATGATCGCCGACCGGCGGCTGCCCGAGGCGTGTCGCCCGCACTGGCTGAAACTCGATGCCCCGGCCTTGCGCCGCAGCGGCGGCGTGACGATCCGGCTGTCGGGACCGGTCGCCGAAACCGCGCGGAGGCCGGGGGACAGGCACCCCTGGATCGTGGCGAGCGAGGCGCGTGGCCGCTGACCCGCTCGCCCCCTTGTCAATCGTAGCGGCGCAGAATGCCCGACAGCTTGCCCTGCACCCGCACCTGCGCGGGCGCGTAACGCTGCGGATCATAGGCGCGGTTGGCGGGGTCGAGCCGGATCATCGAGCCTTCGCGCCGGAAATATTTCAGCGTCGCCTCCGCCTCGTCGATCAGCGCGACGACGATCTGGCCGTCACGGGCGATGTCGGTGCGGCGGATCAGCGCATAGTCGCCGTCGAGGATACCCGCCTCGACCATCGAATCGCCCGACACTTCCAGCGCATAATGCTCACCCGTGCCGAGCAGGGCGGCGGGGACGGCCAGGGTCGAGCTGCCCTCGAACGCCTCGATCGGGACGCCCGCGGCGATACGGCCGTGCAGGGGGATCTCGACCACGTCATTGGCGGGCTCGGCGACCGGCTTCGCGGCGGGCGGACGCGCATCGGCCGCGCTGGGGGCGGCCGCGACCGGCTTTTCCGGCCGATCGGGCATCCGCAGCACCTCCAGCGCACGGGCGCGATTGGGCAGGCGGCGGATGAAGTTGCGTTCCTCCAGCGCGGAGATCAGGCGATGGACGCCCGACTTGGACTTGAGGTCCAGCGCCTCCTTCATCTCCTCGAAGGAGGGCGAGACGCCGGTTTCCCGCAAACGGTCGTTGATGAAGCAGACAAGCTCATGCTGCTTTGCGGTGAGCATCGCGATCCTCCGTCCAGAACAGACGTGGAACTTATATGGAACGGAAAGGCTTGCGTCAAGCGAGCATCAGGATTTCCGCCGAGTCGCCCGCACGGGCCGGGGGCGCGTGCGGCGGGCGGATCACCAGGCACGTCGAACGCGCCAGGGTCAGCAGCATCGAGCTGTCCTGGATGGCCGCCGCATGGATGCGCCCGTCGATCATCGCGGCGCGCAGATAGTCGATGCGCGGACCGTTGGCGGGCAGATCCTCGCCCAGAATGGCGGGGATCGCGCTGGGGAAGGGATCGCCCGCGCCCGCCATATGCGCGACCAGCGGCTTGACGAACAGGATCGCGGTCACGAAGGCCGACACCGGATTGCCGGGCAGCCCCAGCACGACCATGTCGTTCAGCCGCCCCGCCATCATTGGCTTGCCGGGGCGGAGCGCGATCCGCCAGAAATCGATGCTGCCGCCCGCCGCCTTCAGCGCGGGCTGGACCAGATCATGATCCCCCACCGATGCCCCGCCGGTCGTGACCAGCAGGTCGGCCGCGACCCCGGCAAAGGCATCGCGCAGCCGTTCCAGATTGTCGGGCAATATGCCCAGGTCGATGATCTCGACGGGGAGGTCGGCGAGCAACGCGGCCAGCATCACGCCGTTCGACTCTGGCAGGGCGTCGGCATCCCCTTGGCCGGGGGGCACGAGTTCGTCGCCGGTCGCGGCGATCGCGATCCGGACGCGCGGACGGACGGGCAGGGTGCCATGGCCGCCGGTCGCCGCCACCGCGATCCGCGCGGGCGTCAGCCGCTGCCCCGCCGCGATCAGCCGGTCGCCCTCCGCAAAATCCAGCCCGCGCCGCCGGACATTGCGCCCGCGATGCGCCGGGCCTTCGCCGGTCAGGGTCAGCGTCCGGTCCTCGCGCCCCGCTTCTTCCTGGACCAACACCGTGTCGGTGCCCGGTGGCAGCGCGGCGCCGGTGAAGATGCGCGTCGCCTGTCCGGCCTCGACCGTCTCCGGAAAGGGGCGCCCGGCGGCGCTTTCGCCGATCACCGTCCACGGCCCCGGCATGTCGTCGAAGCGGATCGCATAGCCGTCCATCGCCGACAGGTCGCGCGACGGTTGGGTCCGCTGCGCCAGCACGTCCCGCGCTGCCCAGCGCCCGGCGGCGTCGCGCAGGGCGAGCTCGATGACGGGCCGGTCGGGGGCGAGCGCGAGCAGGCGCTGTTGGGCTTCGGCAACGGGTAGAAGAATGGCGGTCACTCCTGTTGGCGACAAGACGCGTCGTCGGCGCTGGCGTTCCCGCAGGCGGGCCGGTCAGGCGTGCCAGTCACCCGACTTGCCGCCGGTCTTGGAAAACAGGCGAATATCGCCGATCGTCATGCGCTTATCGAGCGCCTTGGCCATGTCATAGACGGTCAACAGCGTGACCGACACGGCGGCCAACGCCTCCATCTCCACCCCGGTCTGGCCCGCCGTGGCGGCGGTGGCGGTCGCGGTCACGCCTTCGGCATCCAAGGTCAGTTCGATCTCGACCTTGCTGAGCGGAAGCGGGTGGCAGAGCGGGATCAGGTCGCTGGTCTTCTTGGCGGCCATGATCCCGGCGACCCGCGCGACGGCCAGCACGTCACCCTTCTGGACGCTGCCCGCCGCGATCGCAGCGGCGGCCTCGGCCGACATGGTGATCCGTCCCTGCGCCACCGCCTGCCGGGACGTCACCGCCTTGGCCCCGACATCGACCATCCGCGCCGATCCGGTCTCGTCCAGATGGGTGAGGCCGGTCATCCGATCAGTTCGCGGGTCGCCGCCTCGACATCCTGCTGGCGCATCAGCGCTTCGCCGATCAGGAAGCAGTGAATGCCATGCTCGGCCATCGCGTCGAGATCGGCGCGCGTCGTCAGCCCGCTCTCGGCGACGAAGGTGCAACCCTGCGGCGCGCGCCCGACTAGTTCGTAGGTCCGCTGAAAATCGACCGAGAAGTCCCTGAGATCGCGATTGTTCACCCCGATCAGCCGCGACTTCAGCCGGGCGGCGCGTTCCATCTCGGCGGCGTCGTGCACCTCGACCAGCGCGTCCATGCCGCACTCGATCGCGGCGGCCTCGATCTCCTGCATCTGGCCGTCGTCCAGCGCGGCGACGATGATCAGGATGGCGTCGGCCCCCAACGCGCGGGCCTCATGCACCTGCCAGGGATCGACCATGAAGTCCTTGCGCAGTACCGGGATCGACACCGCCGCGCGCGCCTGTTCCAGAAACAGGTCCGCCCCCTGGAACCAGCGTTCGTCGGTCAGCACCGACAGGCACGCCGCGCCCCCGGCCTCATAGGCGCGGGCATGGGCGGGGGGATCGAAATCGGCGCGGATCAGGCCCTTGGACGGGCTGGCCTTCTTCACCTCGGCGATCAGCGCATGGCCGGTCTTGGCGTCGAGCGCGGCGCGAAAGCCGCGCGGGGCGGACACCGTGTCGATCTTGGCGTCGAGATCGGACAGCGACATCGTCGCCTTGCGCGCGGCGACATCGGCGCGCTTGGTTTCCAGGATGCGGTCGAGCATCGTCATCGGTAAGCAATCCATCGATCGAGAAGCGCCGAAGCCTCGCCGGTATCGATCGCGCGGGCAGCGGCCACGGCCCCCTGGGCCAGATCGGCGCTATGCCCCGCGACCAGCAAGGCGGCGGCGGCGTTGAGGAGAACCGCGTCGCGATACGCGCCCGGCTCTCCGGCGAGAAGGCGGCGAAGCGCCTCGGCATTGTGCCGAGCGTCGCCGCCGCGAATGGCGGTGATGGGATGGCGGGGCAGCCCCGCATCCTCGGGCGTGATCGTCGCGGGCGCGGCGACATCGCCGACCGACACCGCGATGCTGGGCCCGGCGCCCGACAGTTCGTCCAGCCCTTCCTCACCCGACACGACCAGCGCCGCCGTCGCGCCCAGCTGGTCCAGCGCCTCGGCATAGACCGACGCATAGTCGGGCCGCGCGATGCCGATCAGCTGGCGGCCGACATGCGCGGGATTGGCGAGCGGGCCCATCAGGTTGAAGATCGTCCGCCGCCCGATCCGCCGCCGGATCGGGGTGATCCGCGCCATGGCGGGGTGGTGGTTGGCGGCGAAGAGGAAGGCGATGCCGATATCGCTCAGGCTGGCCTGTGCCACCTGTCCGGCGCGCTCCATGTCGAGGCCCAGCACCTCCAGCGTGTCCGCCGCGCCCGCCTTGGACGAGGCGGCGCGGTTGCCATGCTTGGCGACCGGCACGCCGAGCGCCGCCACGACCAGCGACACGGCGGTCGAGACGTTGAGCGTGTGATGCCCGTCGCCACCCGTCCCGCATACGTCGATCGTGCCGGGCGGCGCCGTGATGGGGATCAGCCGCTCGCGCATGGCCCGCGCGGCCTCGGCGATCTCGATCGAGGTCTCGCCGCGCTCGGCCAGGTCGGTCAGGAAGGTCGCTGTCGCCTCGTCGCCCGCGCGACCGTCGAGAATGTCGGCAAAGGCCGCATAGGCCGTCTCGCGCGACAGCGGGCTGACGGGATCGGGCAGCAGCGCGATGGTGGTCACGCGGGCGTCTCGACCGGCGGACGCAGCCGCTCGGGCAGGTCGTGCGCCACGCCCGCTTCGCGCAGGAAATTGGCGAGCATCGCATGGCCATATTCGGTGGCGATGCTTTCCGGGTGGAACTGGACGCCGTGGATAGGCAGCGTGGCGTGGCGGAAGCCCATCACCGTGCCGTCCTCGGCGCGGGCATTCACCACCAGGCTGTCGGGCACGTCGTTGACGATCAGCGAGTGATAGCGCGTCGCGGTGAAGGGCGAGGGCAGGCCCCGGAACAGCCCGGTACCGTCATGATGCACGGGCGAGGTCTTGCCGTGCATCAGCCCGCCGCGCTGGACCAGCCCGCCGAAATGCTGGCCGATTGCCTGATGACCGAGGCATACGCCCAGCAGCGGACGGCCCGCATCGGCGGCGGCGGCGACCAGGTCCAGGCTGACGCCCGCCTCGGTCGGGGTGCAGGGCCCCGGGGAGATGAGAAAGGCTTGCGCCCCCGACGAGAGCGCTTGGCCCGCCGAGATCGCGTCGTTGCGGACCACCTCCACCTCGCTGCCCAATTCCTGAAGATAATGGACGAGGTTCCAGGTGAAGCTGTCGTAATTGTCGACGACCAGGATCATGATCCCGCCATAGCCGATCGCACGGATGGTGCAACGCCCGCCGCGCCGCACCGGGCGGCCGGAGGTGCGAAATTGTCGGGCCGCGCGACACATGGCCCTAAATTTGCCGGAATTCGGCCGTGGGGAGAGGCCGTTCAGCGTGGAGCCATGCGCGGCGTTCGACGTTGTCGTCTCAAAGGAGTTTCGTCGCCATGGTTCGTGCCGCCCTGATCGCCGCCCTGCTGTTGACCCCCGGCGCGGCGCTTGCCCAGCAAGCGGGGCAGGATGCGCAGGCCGCCTCCGGCCAACCGCCCAAGCGGGTGCGCCAGGTGACGCTGACGGGCGACCAGAAATGTCCGCCCAGCACGTCCGAAGAGGTGGTGGTCTGCGGTCGCGTCGACGAGCCCTACCGCATCCCCAAGGCGTTGCGCGACGACAAGCCGATCCCCGCGCAGAACCAGAGCTGGGTCAACCGTGCCGCGACGATCGATCAGGTCGGCAGGGTCGCGGGGGGCATCCCCGACACCTGCTCGCCGGTTGGCACCGGCGGGCAGAGCGGGTGCAGCATGACCTGGAACCGCCAATATTCCGACGAACGCCGCGCCCGCCGCGCCGAGGCGACCCCGCCGTCCGCCGACGGGCAATGAGGGCGGTGGCCTAGGGCCGATGGACGTGCGGGATTGCGTCTTCTTCCCTCTCCCCTGGACAGGGGAGAGGGTTAGCGAAGCTTGCCAGCCTGCTGGCTAGCGCAGCTTGGGTGAGGGGTTGAGCGAGCC